>NZ_RAWN01000308.1:0-7742 GCF_003668895.1 Corallococcus sp. AB045 | reverse complement strand
CCCCAGAGGCCCCCAAGGCAGCGGCCAGCGACGGAAATCCGTAACGTTTATAGAGGGTTGGGAGCCCACCCGGCTTGCAAGGAGGAGGTGTTCTGTTATGTATTCGGGACTCGACAACGGGCCAGAGAGCCCTGTCACCAAGGGGTCACGGGGTTTGCGGGAGCGTCCGATGCTCAAGTCTGATCTGATCAACATCCTCGTTGCCAAACGAGGCGTGACCCAGAAGCAGGCGGAGGCGACCATTGAGACGATCTTCGAGTCGATGAAGGACGCCCTCTGCCGCGGGGAGAACATCGAGATTCGCGGGCTTGGCGCCTTCCACGTGAAGAACTACCAGGGCTACCAGGGCCGCAACCCGAAGACGGGCCAGGTCATCCCGGTGAAGCCCAAGCGCGGCCTGCTCTTCCGCACGGGCAAGGAGCTGCGCGACCGGGTCAACCGCCCCGCGCCGCTGCAGGCCCAGTCGGACCTGCCGCCCTCCTCCGAGTTCAAGGGCAGCAGCGGCACCGGTACCCTCTAGGCCTCACCGCCCCACGGCGACCGGCGACAGCCGGCCGATGGGGCGAATCTGCAGGTCCCCGTCGAGCTCGCCGTAGGTGAGCACCGCCACGTCCGGGAACGGGCCCTCGCACAGCTTGCGCAGCGGACGGCGGATGTCCGGGGCCGCGAGCACCACCGCCCGGCCCCCGTTGGCGATGACCCGCACCCCCTCCAGAATCTCCATGATGCGCTCCGGCTCCGGCGCGAGCCCCCGGGGACCGCTGGCGCGCAGCACCTCCTCCACCTCAGGGTCCACGAGGTACGCGTAAAGCGGGCCGGTGGGCGCGAACTGGTGGCTCAGGTAGCGGTGCAGGGCCTGACGGCAGCGCTCGGCCAGGGCCGTGGCGTCGCCTTCGGTGGTGGGCGCCACGAGCGCCTCCAGGATGGCGCGCAGGTCGCGGATGCTCACCTGCTCCTGCACGAGCCGCCGCAGCACGTCCACCAGCAGCGGCAGTGGCACCTTCTGCAACGCCTCCTTCACCAGCACGGGCGACTGGGCCTCCAGCCCCTCCAGCAGGCCCTGCACCTCCTGGAGTCCCAGCAGCGCGGCGGCGCGCAGGCGCAGCACGGCCCGCAGGTGGTCCGCGATGAGCTCCGAGGGCTTGCGCACCGGCACCTGGGCCAGCTCCAGCCGGGAGCGGGCCCCCTCCCCCACGCGGCTGATGGGCCGCCCGCTGGCGGGCTCCACCGACGCTTCCGCCTGGACCTCCAGGAAGGCCAGCTCGCTGGGAGGAACGAGCGCGTACAGGGCGCCGGGCTGCACCACGCCGCCACCGGCGGGCACTTCGTCCAGGAGGATGCGGTACTCGCCCGGGCCCAGATAGGCGGCGTGGGTCCGCACCCGGATGCCGGGGATGCGCACGCCCAGCTCGAAGAACAGCTCGTCGCGCACGGCGTTCAGCACGGTGTGCACGAAGGCGCCTCCGTCCGCCTCCGCGAGCGGCGTCAGCTGCGTGGACAGGTCCAGCGTGAGCGGCGTCACCCCGACCGGTGCCTTCGCGCTCTCCGGCGGCTTGCCCGCGGCTCCAGCGGGCACCGCGGCCTCCGAGGAGGCGCCATCCTTCGACGGTGACTTCTCCGGCGCCTGCCCCTTGCGCCGCAGCGCATACCCGAGCCCGCCGAGGCCCGCCGCCAGCGCGAGGAAGGTCAGGTGCGGCATGCCCGGCATCAAGGCCAGCGCGACGCACAGGCCCGCGACGGTGAGCAGCGTGCGGAAGTCGCCGAAGAACTGGGAGCCGATCTCCGTCCCGAGCGAGTCCTCTTCCTTCTCCGACGCCACCCGCGTGACGACGAGGCCCGCGGCCACCGCGATGCACAGTGAGGGCACCTGGGACACGAGCCCGTCGCCGATGGCGATGAGGGCGAAGGTGGCGGCGGCCTCGGAGAAGGACTGGCCGTTCTGCAACACGCCGATGAGGGTGCCGCCCAGCAGGTTCACCGCGACGATGACGAGGCCCGCGACGACGTCCCCCTTCACGAACTTCATCGCGCCGTCCATGGCGCCGAACATCTGGGACTCACGCTCCAGGTCGCGCCGCCTGCGCCGGGCCTGGGTCTGGTCGATGGCGCCCGCGCGCAGGTCCGCGTCGATGGACATCTGCTTGCCGGGCATGGCGTCCAGCGTGAAGCGGGCGGACACCTCCGCCACCCGCTCGGCGCCCTTGGTCACCACCAGCAACTGCACCAGCGTGAGGATGGCGAACACCACCGCGCCCACCACGTAGTCGCCTCGCACCACGAACTCGCCGAAGGCCTGGATGACCTCGCCCGCGTGGCCCTCGGAGAGCGCCAGCCGCGTGGACGACACGTTGAGCGACAGCCGGAACAGCGTGGTGAAGAGCAGCAACGTGGGGAACGACGTCACCCGCAGCGCGTCCTTCGCGTTCAGCGCGGCGACCAGCAGCGCCACCGCCGCGGCCAGGTTCACCGCGAGCCCCATGTCGAGGAGCCACGCAGGCAGCGGGATGATGAGCGCCCCCAGCACCGCCGCCATCGCCACCGCGAGCACGACGTCCGAGGACTGACGGGCCTTCAGCAAGACCTTCAGGAATGGGGGCATCACGTCTGTCTCCGTGGACGGTCGTCCGGCTCGCGAAGCTCCATCGCGGTCCGCAACACGACGGCCGCCGCCTGGTACAGCTCCTCGGGGATGGACTCCCCGACGTCGAAGTGGATGAGGCTGCGGGCCAGAGGCACGTCCCGGACCACGGGGATGCCCTGCCGGCGCGCCTCCTCCTTGAGCGCGAGCGCGTCCTGTTCGCGGCCCTTGGCCACGAGGTAGGGCGCGTCGCATTCGCCCGCGTCGTAGCGGAGCGCGACCGCGATGTGCGTGGGGTTGACGATCACGGCGGTGGCCTTTTGCACTCCACGTGCCGGACCACCCTGCGCCAGTTGGCGATGCAGGGCGCGCCGTTGTCCCTTGTGACGCGGGTCGCCCTCGCTCTCCTTGTGCTCCCGTTTAACCTCTTCGCGGGTCATCATCAGTTCGCGCCGGTGACTGCGACGGGCGAGCGCGTAGTCCACGGCACCGCACCCCAGCACCACCCACGCCAGTCGCGTCACCAGCGCCGCCAGCCGGCCGAGCAGGAACTCCATTCCCCGGGTTCCATCGAGCCACGCGGTCCGCAGGGCATCGGGGCCGACCGCCTCCACCTCGTTCCAGACGATGAGGCCCAGCAGCGCCGCCACGAGCAGCGCCTTGCCCAGTTCGACCAGCGGCCGGACGCTGAAGAGGCGCTTGAGGCCCGCTGCTGGGTTGATGCGCTCGAGCTTCGGCGCGGCATGGCGAGCGTCCAGTTCGAAGCCCACGGTGGCCACGGAGACCGCCAGCGAGGCCACGAGCGCACCACCCAAGGCAGGGCCGCACAATCGCGCGGCGACCCAGGCCCCCTCCTCCCATGCGCCAGCGGCGGCCTGTTCCAGCATCAACCGCGCGGTCCAGTCCCGCAGCCGGGCAAAGCCGTCTGGCGCGAACGCGATGAAGCCCAGCAGCCCGCCCAGCGTCGTCGCGCTGGAGGTCAACATCCGGCTGCGCGGAAGCTGGCCCTTGCGCCGGGCCTCTCGCATCCGTTTCGCGGTGGGCTGCTCCGTCTTCTCGCCGCTCATCGGGAGACCTCGCCCAGCAGCACCAGCGCTCCCTCCGTCGAGGCCACGCCCGCGAGCAGCCGCTCACACAGCAGGCCCACGCCCAGCCACAGCAGCGCGCCGCCTCCAAGGATGCGCAGCGGAGCCCCCAACTCCTGGAGGTTCACCTGGGCCGCGGCCCTCGATGCCATGCCCAGGAAGCAGTCCACCGCGAGCGATGCAGCCGCCACCGGGGCGCCCACCGCGAGTCCCGTGGCCATGGCGCCGCCCACCATCACCACCACGTGCAGGGCCGAGGCCTCCGTGGGTACGAAGGCCCCCAGTTGAACCACTCCGAAGCCGCGCAGCAGGGCGGAGAGCACCACGGGGAACAGCGCGCCCGACACCACCCTCGCCACCAGCAGGTGGTACAGCGCGTCTCCCGTGGCCGACTCACGGCTGCCCGCCTGCGGCAGACTCGCCTCCGCGGAGGTTCCGCGGAACAGGTCGATGAACCGGCCGCCCATCCTCGCCGCGTCGAAGGGCAGCGCGGCCACGAGCCCCACGGAGACACCGTAGGCCAGCTCACGCACCACGAGCGCCGCCATCACCACCGGCGTCTCCACCGTGCCGCGGAACTCCACGCCCGCCTCGACGTGAAGGAAGAGCGAGAGCGCGAGCACCAGGCCCAGCCGGACCGTCGTCGGCGCGGCCTGGCCCCCCAGCAAGGGACAGAGGAACGCGATGGGCACGAGCCTCGCCGCGCACAGCGCCACCGCGACCACGTGCGGTGCCAGGGCGAGGAGCTGTTCGCCCAACGCTTCTGGGTTCACAGCGCCACGTCCGCGATGAGCATGAGGAGTTGCTGGGTGAAGCGCGTGAGCTGTCCGGCGATCCACGGCCCCGCGAGCACCAGGGACAGCACCGCCGCGCACAGCTTGGGCACCACCGACAGCGTGCTCTCCTGCAACTGGGTCGTTGCCTGGAAGAGGCTCATCAGGAAGCCCACCAGCAGGCTCGCGCCAATGGGCGGCAGCGAGGCGAGCACCATCAACAGCAGGGCCTCACGCCCCAGGGTGAGCAGGACGTCCTGACTCATGGTGTCACCGGTAGCCGAGGATGAGTCCCCGCGCGAGCAGGGCCCAGCCATCCACGGCGACGAAGAGGAGGATCTTGAAGGGCAGGCTCACCTGGCCCGGCGACAACGTCTGCATGCCCAACGCGAGCAGCACATTGGCGATGACCATGTCGAGCACCAGGAAGGGAAGGAAGACGATGAAGCCAATCTGGAAGGCCTCCTTCAGCTCGGTGATGACGAAGGCCGGGATGACGACGAACAGGTCCGTCTCCTGCACCTGCTCGGATTCCTCCGGAGGACGCAGCTCGCGGGCCAGGTCCACGAAGCGGGCCCGCTCCTCCGGACCTCCGTGCTTCATGAGGAACGCGCGCAGGGGCTCCGTCACCTGCTTCGCGGCGGAGAGGACCTGCGCTCCGGAATGCACCTCGTCGTACGCCGCCTGTCCCGCGTCGTACATGCGCTCCATCACCGGCGCCATGATGTGCCCCGTCAGCACCACCGCGAGCCCCGTGAGCACCAGCGTCGGCGGTGCCTGCTGCGTGCCCATCGCCGAGCGGGCCAGGGAGAGCACCACGGCGATTTTCGAGAAGCTCGTCAGCATCAGCACCGCGAACGGCAGCAGCGACAAGAGCGCGAGCATCCCCATCATCGCCAGCGGACTGCCGGCATAGGAGGCCTGCGCCAGGGACTGCTCCGCGGCGAACGCGCTCGCCGGCAGGAACACGCCGCATCCCAATCCGAGGGCCTTCATTCCCCACCCCGCTTCCGGAGCGCTCCGCACGCCGTCTTCGTCTGTCGCGCGCGCGGGAAGAGCACCGTCGGCTCCAGCTCCAGGTCGAACCTGGGTTTCACCGTCGGCCTGGGCGTGCCTCCGGGCAGGACCGCCATGGCGCGGGTCTCATGGATCTCCGCGAAGGTGTCGCCGTAGGCCACGAGGTAGCGCCGTCCATCCGCCTCCACGAGCGCGAGGCCACAGCGCTGTGAAAGCCCCGTCCGAGAGACGATGCTCAGGGGCTCCGGAGCGGCCGCATCGGCACTCCCGGCCATGCCTCCCTTGCGGAGCACCACCCAGCCCAGCCCGGCCAGCGCCATCGCGCCGAACAACAGGCGCGAGGTACCTACCAACGACAGTCCCCCCAGGGGCGCGAGCGTCGCCAGCCCCATGAGCAGGGCTAACGCGAACAGCAGCCTGCCGCGTGGCGAGAACGAGGACAGCAGCGTGTTCACGGGTGCGCTCACGGCAGCAACGCCAGGATGCGGGCGCCCACTTCGCCTTCGATCTCCACCAACTCCGCACGCGCGACCACGCGGTCGCCCACGCGCAGCAGCACCGGGCTGCTCGCGTTCACGTGCAGGGGCAGCAACGTGCCCGGCTTCAGCGCCGCCAGCTCCGCCAGGGGCAACATCAACCGCGTCAGCTCGATCTCCACATCCACCGGGAGCGGCGGCATCGCCTCGCTCCGCTTGTTCGTCGCCACCATGTCCGACTCCTGTTGGGCCGCGCGCGAGTGCACGCTCCCTGTCGAAAAACCTTCCGCGAGAAACTCCCCCCGGAGCGCGAAGCCCCGGGTGATCAGCTGTCCCTGTCCCTCCACCCGGCCGCCCCGGAGACGCACGCCATCGAAGAGCACGACGTCTCCCGCGGACAGCGAATCCACCGCCGAGGCCTGCAATGGACTGCGCCCCATGAGGCAGCGCGCGGGGACCGACGCCGCCAGCACCTGGGGCGCCACCGCACCTCCTGGCTCCATGGGCAGCTCCTGGAACGCGGTCTGCACGGCACGGGCGGGCAGGAGCACCCGGCCGCCCACCGTCGCTCCCTCCACCGTTGCCGTCAGCAACACCGCCACATAGGGCTGTCTCGGGTCGACTCGCGTCAGCACGTCACCGCGCCGCATCGACACCGCGGACAAACGAGGTCCCAGCCTTCGCACCCATTCGCCTTGCCCGCGCATCGCGGCCAGGGCGGACAGCAGCAGGTACACCAGCGTGGACTCTTCCAATCGGGTCAGCTCCGCCACGGGAGCCGACCGCAGTCCCGTCCCCGCCAGCCTCGCCAGCGCCGCGAAGACCAGGGGCACCTCCAGCTCCACGATGGCGGTGCCCCCCACCGCCGACAGCTCCACCAGCGCGAACACCATTCCCATCGCCAGCTCGCGCTCCGGCTGGACCGCCGCCGGCACCAGGTGCCCCTCCACGTGGACCGCCGCGCCCAGGTCCCGCGACAGTGCCGCGCCCACGTCGCGCAGGAGCTCCGCGCCCCAACGTCCCACCTGGGGCCGCTGCCCCAGCACCAGGTGGGCTCGCGTCAACCGCCGCGCTCCCGGGCGGAACGGACGCGTGGGCTTCTTCGCGACGCTGGGGGACCTGACTGGATTCGTTTGCATCCGGAGCTCCGGGACGGCGATGGGACACACGTCCCCTGTGCACGGCCATGGCCAGGGGGCCGGCTCGTGGAATCAGGGTGTTGGCAGGAGCGGAGGTCCGTCTTCGGGATGGCCCTCCACGCCCGAGGACGCTCAGCGCAGGGCTTCGCGGATGCGTCGCTCCGCCAGGGCGGTCAGGGCTGGTGCGGCATCCGCTCGCGATTCGGTCCCTTCCCACTGGGGAAACCGGCTTCGGTGGTACGGCGGAAGGCCTCGAAAGGCTTCCTGGCGGAGGGCTTCGGGAGCTGTCTCCAGGAAGAGGGCCAGCCGGTTCGAGCCGTCCGCCCGCTCGCCGAACTCCACCGCCACCTTGGCCTGGCGCTGGGCGGAGGGCATGGCGGCGAAGCGCTCCAGGTGGCGCAGCGCCCTGCCCGCTTCGGCGTCCACCAGTCCCCCCAGCAGCTCCGCGGCGCGCTCCCGCGCCAGGACGCAGACGACCAGCGCGATGCGTTCCAGGGGCAGGGACAACGCGGGCAGCGTGACCTCCGCCACCGGGACCCGCGGTGCTTCCTTCCTCGCGGACAGGAGCTTCCGGGCCTTGCGTAGCACCCGTCCCACGCGTGTGACGTCCATGGCGTGCTCAGGCCAGCTTGCGCGTGGAGCCCGGGGTCACCACCGGCCGCGCGGGCGTGGGC
>NZ_RAWN01000307.1:0-7756 GCF_003668895.1 Corallococcus sp. AB045 | reverse complement strand
AGCGTCGCGGGGGCGCTCGGGGCGGCGGGCGCGGGCGGGGCCTGGCGCACGGAGGGAGGAAGCACGCTCGGCGGCGGCGGGGCCATGGGCCTCGCGGCGAGACGGCCCGAAGAGGACACGGGCTCGCGCGCCAGTTCCAGCGGCCCGTCGTCGTCGATGGACAGGTCCAGGTCGAACTCGGCGCTGCCGCCGGACGGGCGCTGCGGCGCGGGAGGCTGCTGCGGGACGGCGCGGCCCCAGGACGACGCAGGCTCCTGGGAGAGGTCGGGAGCGCGGCCCGCGGCGGAACCGGGCTCGCGGCCCAGGCCGGGCGCCGCGGGACGGTTGGCGAAGGAGCCGGGCTCCAGCGGCAGCTCACCCGGAGCGCGCGCAGCGGGACGCCCCGCCACGGATCCAGGCTCGCGGCCCAGTCCCGGCGCGGCGGCGCGACCCGCCGCGGATCCAGGCTCCAACCCCAGACCTGGCACGGAGGGACGTCCGGCGGCGGATCCAGGCTCACGCCCCAGGCCCGGCGCGGCGGTACGTCCGCCAGAGGAGAGCGGTTCAAGTCCCAGGCCCGGCGCCGCGGGACGACCACCAGAAGAGCGAGGCTCCAGTCCCAGGCCCGGCGCCGCGGGACGACCTCCAGAAGAGCGAGGCTCGAGTCCCAGGCCCGGCACGGCGGCACGGCCGGCAGCGGATCCAGGCTCCAGTCCCAGGCCCGGCGCGGCAGGGCGACCACCGGAAGAGCGAGGCTCGAGTCCCAGGCCCGGCACGGCGGCACGGCCGGCGGCG
Source organism: Corallococcus sp. AB045 (assembly GCF_003668895.1). Lineage (NCBI taxonomy): Bacteria > Pseudomonadati > Myxococcota > Myxococcia > Myxococcales > Myxococcaceae > Corallococcus > Corallococcus sp. AB045. Next base: position 6,982 of record NZ_RAWN01000307.1, on the reverse strand, counting down.
GATCCAGGCTCACGCCCCAGCCCCGGGGCACGGCCGGCGGCGGATCCAGGCTCACGCCCCAGCCCCGGCGCGGCGGCACGGCCGGGCGAGGACGCGGGTTCACGCCCCAACGGCCGCTGACGGCCCGGCGAGGACGTGGGTTCGCGCGCCAGCTCCAGCGGAGCCTCGTCGTCCAGGGATGACAGGTCGAAGTCGAACTCGGCGCTGCCGCCAGAGGGCCTGGCGGGAGCCACCGGCGGCACGACCGGCATCGCGGCGGGCGGAGGCGGAGGGGCCGCGCGCTGCACGGGCGCGGGAGGCACCGGCGCGGCGCGAGGCGGCGGCGCGGGAGCGACATCCGAGAAATCCAGCTCGAACCCACCCGCGTCGCCCGCGTCCGAAGCCGCGTCGTCCTCCACGGAGAGCCCCACTTCGATGGGCACCTCATCCAGCGGCTGGCCCATGGCGATGGGCGAATCCATGGCCGGAGCCTCGAACTCGAAGTCGAGCCCCGGCAGCGGCTCGTCGTCTCCCGACAGCACGCCCTGCGCGGTGGGCGGAGGCGTCCCCGCGATGAGCTCGTCCAGCGGGATGTCCACGTCGTTCGCGGAGTCCGCCTGCGCGAGCCCCATGTCCTCGTCCGGAGCGCCCAACGAGAACGGCTCGTCCGCGCCGCCCAGCGAGAACGGCTCGTCCGCCGCGGGCACGGGGGCGGACGGCGCATCCAGGTCGTCGAACAATGAATCGAGCGCGACGCCGCCCGCGGCCGGTTGCGCGGAACGCGCGGGCGCGGCTGGAGGTGCGACGGCGGTGGGACGCGCGGGGGCGGCGGCGGGCCGGGGCGCGGCGGCGGTGGAAACCGGCGGCGCGGCCACGGGCGGACGCACCGGCGCGATGCCCGGCGCACTCAACGGCGCGATCCCTGGCGCGGCCAACGGCGCGATGCCCGGCGCCACGACCGGAGCAATGGACGGCAGCGGCGCGGCGGCGGGCACGGCACTGCCACCCGGCTTGCGCTGGAGCATCAGGTCCACGAGCGCGCGGCTCGCGGTATCCAGCTCCTGGAACTGCAACCCCATGCCCGGAGGCCCCGCGGGGTCGTTCACGTCGCGCACCCAGCGCACGGTCGCGGTGCCTTGAAGCACGCGCACGCCGTTGGCGATCTGCACGTCGAAGCGCACGGGCGTGCCCACCGGCTGCGGCGTGCGCGAGCGGATGAACATGCCCCCGGGGCTGATGTTGGTGGCGAACTCCTCGGTGAAGCTCCCCACAGTCTCATGCTTGAGCTTCACCAACAGACCGACCGACTTGCGGTCCGAGGTACGCCGACCTTGATCCATGGTTCAGCACTGTCGCGTCCGGGGGCCATTCCCTCAAGGGGGTTCTGGCCCCCTGCCCGTCCGTCCGGTATCCATTCGAGACCTCCAGGTGCGCATCTGACTTACCTGTATGTCCCCGCTATCCTGGGACTTCGTTTCCCGCTGGAAGAGATCCGGGTCCACCGGACGGGAGTCCCCCGATGAACGCGGTTCCCCATTTCGCCCCGGCTCCGCTGCATGCGCGGTGGTTGGTGGACCGACGGCACGACCTGCTCTCCACGGTCGGGGGACTGGGCGCGAGCCTGGCGCTGATGGCGTTGCACGTGCTGGGGGGCGTGAGCGGGCCGCCGCTGTGGTGGGCGTGGGTGCTGCTGCTGGACGGGCCGCACCTGTTCGCGACGGTGTCGCGCACGTACCTGGACGCTCGGGAGCGGAAGGCGCGAGCCCGGCTGCTGTGGGGCAGCCTGGGCTGGTTCGCGGCGGGGCCGGCGGTGTTCGTGGCGTCAGTGCTGTCCGGGCAGCGCTGGCCGTTCGCGGTGTTCGTGACGCTGGCGGCGCTGTGGGCGTACTGGCACGTGGTGCGGCAGCACTACGGCATCATGGTGCTCTACCAACGCAAGGCCGGAGAGCGGGACGCGTGGGACCGGCGGCTGGACAGCGTGACCCTGTACGTGGGGCTGCTCGCGCCGTTCGTGGCGTTCGCGCTGACGCATCCGGGGGCGCGGCGCCGGTTGGGGCTGCTGGCGGAGCCGACCTGGGAGGTCGGGGTGGCGCACGCGTGCTTCGCGTTGGTGCTCGCGGTGGTGGGGGTGCTGGCGGCGAGGCAGGTGTGGCGGTGGCGCCGGGGGCTGGGAGTGAACGGGCCCAAGTTGTTGATGCTGGGCGCGGCGCTGGGGCTGACGTCGCTGGTGTTCTGGCCGTCGGTGTCGCGGCGGATGGACTTCCTGATGTTCACCGTGGCGGTGACGGCGTTCCACAACGTGCAGTACCACGGCATCGTCTGGTTCTTTCACCGCAACCGCTACCACGCGGAAGGCGTGGACCGGACCGCGTTCGGTTGGGCACCGAAGGTGAGTCAGCGCTTCATCGTCTACGCGCTCTGCGGGCTCGCGTTCACGCTGGTGTACCGGACACTGGGCTGCGGCATGGGCGTGCATCCGGGCTGCGGCGCGTTCGACGCGAAGCTGGCGATGGGAGGCAGCGGGCTCATGCTGCGGGACCTGATGGAAGGCTTCATCTGGGGCTTCGCGCTGCACCACTACTTCCTGGACCAGTACATCTGGCGCGTGCGCAAGGACGCGGGTCTGAACCAGGACCTGAAGCTGAACACCGCGGCGGCTTAGGTTCACGACGCCAGCTCGGGCGGCGCACGGAGCGCACGGGTGAGCGCCTCGTTCAGCTCGCGCTTGAAGCTCGTGGTCATCCAGGCGTTCGGGATGGCATCGAAGCCGTGGATGGCCCCGGGGTAGACATGGAGCTCCACCGGGACTCCCGCGCGGGAGAGGCGGCGGGCGTAGTCCATGGACTCGTCGAAGAAGACGTCGAGCGAGCCCACGGCGATGAAGGCGGGAGGCAGGCCCGAGACGTCCTGGCCGAGCGAGGCCGAGAAGTGCCCGGCGCGAGAGTCGGTCGGGAGGTAGTCCCCGCGCAGGGACTCCCAGCCGAAGCGGGTGTGCGCACGCGTCCACGAAAACTCGCCCGTCGTCGGGTTGGGGTCCACCTCCAGGGGCGTCCCCGTACGAGCGTCGAGCATGGGGTAGATGAGAATCTGCGCCGCGGGCAGTGGCCCGTTGTCATCGCGGGTGAGCTGCGCCAGCGAGGCGGCCAGCCCGCCACCAGCGCTCTGCCCCATGAGGACGATTCGCGACGGATCGACGCCGAGTGACGCGGCATTCGCGTGGACCCAGCGCAGCGCCGCGTAGACATCGTCGATGGGACCCGGGAACGGCACCTCCGGCGCGAGGCGGTAATCGACCGAAACGACGACGGCGTTGTGCGCGAGGGCGAGCTCGGCATCGAAGCCCTCGCCCATGGATGCGCTGCCCATCACCATGCCGCCGCCGTGCAGGAGCAGCACGGCGGGCCGTGCCGTGGCGTGGCCCGGCGGAGTCTGGATGACGAGCCGGACGTCCGGCGCTCCGTTCCGCCCGGGAATGCGCACCTCGCCCCGGAGCGCGGTGGTCCGGGGGGCGATGGACGCAATCATCTGGTCCATGAACGTGCGGCCGTCCGCGAGGTTCTCGCGGGAGAGCCCCGGGAGGAACTCGTGGGCGATGAGGGGGAGGAGAGAAGGGTCGACGAGATGACGCGTGGACATGGGTGACTCCTGGATGCGGCGGTGTGTGAGGTTGAGACGGGCCTTCAAGGCGACGTGGGAGCGGGGGCCGCGCGGATGACGACCTTGCCGATGACGCCCCCTCGTTCGGACCGCTCGAACGCGCTTCGAGCGTCGGGCAGCTCGAACACCTCCACGGGCGGCGGGAGGAGCTCCCCGGCCTGGAACTTCCCCGCGAGCTCCGCGAGGTCCCTCGCGGACGGTTTGGTGACGAGCACCAGCTGCTTCTGGCGACGGAAAGGGCCGAGCAGGGCGGAGGCCATGAGTGACAGGGGGGATGGCTCGAACCCCACGTGCCTGCCGCGAGGCGTGAGGAGGCCACGCGCCTCGGCGAAGGACAGCTTCGTGCTCAGGTCGAAGACGACGTCGAAACGCGCACCGAGCTTCGAGAGCGGCCGGGCGCGATAATCGTGGACCACCTCGGCGCCGTACTGCCGTGCCGCGGCCAGACCGGCGGCGGAGGTGACGGCGGTGACGTGCGCACCACGCGCCCGGGCAAGCTGGATCAACATCAACCCCACACCTCCCGTCGCGCCGTTGACAAGGACGCGCTCGCCGGGAGCGACGCGCGCGACGTCACGCAATGCCTGGAGCGCCGCGAGCCCCACCATCGAGACCGCCGCGGCCCCGACGTCGTCGAGCCCTGGCGGAACCCTGGCGACGGACGTCGCCGCGACCGTGATGAGTTCGGCGAGCGTTCCCTCGCGCATGCTTCCGGGGAAGCCGAACACGCGGTCTCCGACGGAGAAGCCGCTGACGCCCGCACCCACCTCCTCGACGACACCGGCGAAGTCCGAGCCGGTTGACTTCGGGAAGCGGGCACCGCTGAGCAACCGCAGCTCGCCACGCCGGATCTTCCCATCGATGGGATTCACCGAGACGGCTCGGACGCGGATGAGCAGGTGGTGGGCGCGGACGCGGGGCGCCGGCTGCCGGGTGTGCTGCAGGAGTTCGGGACCGCCGAAGCGGCTGTAGGTGAGTGCGTTCATGGCCCTCAAGCTACGGGGCGGCATGAATTCGCGGAACTTGATGGTGGGAAGGCCTATTGTTCATGCCGTGAAACTCTCGGCCTTCGACCTGAACCACATTCGCGCGCTCCACCACCTCCTCGAAGAGGCTCACGTCACGCGTGCGGCGAAGAAGCTGGGAATCACGCCCGCGGCGGCGAGCAATGCCCTGCACCGGCTGCGCGTCGACTTCGACGACCCGCTCCTGGTCCGCAACGGAAGGTCGCTCGTGCGAACGCAGCGGGCCGAGGACCTTCGCGCGCCCGCCAGGGAGGTGATGCTGGCGGCCGGGCGGCTGTTCGACCAGGGGCGTCCCTTCGACCCGGCGACCGCGACCTGGGACATCTACGTGACGACGTCGGACCGCGTCGCGGAGCTGCTTCTGCCGACGCTCGACCGTCTCCTCGCGGCACGTGCTCCCGGGGCCCTGCTCACGCTCCGGACCCAGACACCGGACCTGGGGGCGTTCCTGCGTGAGCACGGCGGGATCGCCATCGTCCCGGAGATCGCGAAGGAGCGGGACCTGCGCTCGCAGCGCCTGTTCGTCGACGACTTCGTCTGCGTCATGCGCGGGGCGCATCCCCTCGCCACCGGGCGCATGACCCTGAAACGGTTCACCGAGTGGGAGCACGTCCTGGTGGCCCCACTCGCGCAGTCGCGCCGCGGCGGCATCGACGTGCTCCTGGAGAAGGAGGGGTTCTCACGTCGAGTGACGCGTGTGGTGACCACGTTCTCCCTGGCACTGCCGCTCGTCCTAGGCTCGGACCGGCTCGCCGTCCTTCCGCGCAGCTTCGCCACCTCGCACGCGAAGGCACTTGGGCTCGCGCTTCGGTCACTGCCTGTCCCGATGCCTCCCCTCGAGATGCTCCTGGCCTGGCATCTTGGGAACGAGGGCGACCCGAAGCACGCATGGGTCCGCGGCCTCGTTCATGACGCTGTACGCGCCGTGGGCCTGGCGACCGCGTAGGCCCACGGCTCCGTCGGGCTCAGGGCGTCACGAACCGCAGGAACGCATCCTGGTTCCAGGTGTTCCCCGCGCCGTCGCGCTGCCAGCCGGACACCACCAGCCCGGACTCCGGCGCCGCGACCAGCGTGGTCGCCGCCAGCGAGCAAGTGCCGCTCTCGCACGCCTCCGGCGCCAGCGACTTCGTGCCCAGGAGCGCGCCGTCCGCCGCGTAGCGCGTCACCATGTTGCCGCACGCCGTGGCCACCGGGCCCGAGGGCTCCACCGCCGCCACCGTGCCCACCGACGTCGCGCCGCACGTGGGCTGCTTCACCCAGCGCTCCTGCCCGTCCGCCGTCGCCGTGAGCACGAACGGGCCGCCCTCATCCAGCGCCACGCCGTTCCACACCAGCAGGCCCACCGCTTCGCCGGCCACCGCCACCGTGCCGTCCGCACCCACCGACACGGAGCCCACGCGGCCGTTCACTCCCGGCACCTCGCGGCCCCACGCCAGCGCTCCGTCCGCGCCGAACGCCAGCACCACGAAGCCGCCCGTGCCCTGCGCGTCGAACGTGCGCCCGTCCACCGTCACCGGGCCCACCAGCCGCCCGGCCACCACCGACGTGCCCGTCCCCGACAGCGCCACCGCCGACAGCAGCGTGCCCTCCTTCGCGCCGTCGAACGTCTTCGTCCAGCTCGCCGTGCCGTCCGCCGCGTAGCGCACCAACTGGGGCGTGTGGGCCTCCGTCGTCCACTCCTCGCCCAGGGCCACCACTCCGCCCGCCGCGTCCGCCGCCACCGCGTAGACCTTCTGGCCCACGCGGCGCTGCCACTCGGGCTCGCCCGCCTGCGTGAACTTCACCAGGAAGCCGTCCTGCGCCTCGCCCAGCCCGAAGTCCGCCGAGTACAGGAACGCGTTGCCGGACAGGAACACCGCGCCATCACTTCCCGTGGAGCCCGCCACGCGCAGGTCCGACAGGCGGTTGCGCTCGAACTCCTTCGCCCACTGCTTCGTCCCGTCCGCCGAATAGCGGGACAGCGTCAGCACCAGCCGCTCCCCGTCCACCTGCTCCCGGTCCTCATCCGAGCGCGGCGTGCCGGACGTCACCCACAGCACATCTCCGCCCCGCCCCACCGCCAGCCCCGCGCCCGTGTCGTCCTGCGGGCCGCCCTGCTTGAGCGACCAGGGGCTCGCCGCCGGGGCCGCGGGCGCCGGAGTCTCCGCGGAGGGCGCCTGGGTGGGTGCCTGGGTCCCAGGCGAGGGAGCAGCCGTCTCCGGGGCCGGCGCGGGGAGCGTCCCCTGGGCTTCCGTACCGCCAGTCACATCCCCAGTTTCGTCCGCCGGAGCACCACCACCACACGCCGTGCTTCCCAGCCCGAGGAGTCCCGCGCCCAGAAG
>NZ_RAWN01000306.1:0-7843 GCF_003668895.1 Corallococcus sp. AB045 | reverse complement strand
GTCCACCCCGCCTTCCGCGGCCGTGGTGGAGACGCCCCGGGCCGCCGAGCCGACCCCGGCCACGGCGACACCGCGCAGTCCTACGCAGGAGAGTCCCCGCTTGCCCAACCCCCCTACGCGCTCGCCGGTCCCGCCCACCGCACGGACGCCTTCTTCCACGTCGACGTCCGCGACGGTCATCTCCCGAGGTCCCGGTTACGTGCAGCGTCCGGGTTCCACGGGCGGGCGCCCTGGTGGGCCGCCGGGCAGCCGTCCGGGTGGTCCGGGTGGTCCCGGCAGCCGTCCGGGTGGTCCGGGCAGCCGTCCTGGCGCGCCCATGCAGGGCCGTCCGGGTGGGCCGCCCATGAGCCGTCCGGGAGCGCCCATGCAGGCGCGTCCGGGCCAGACGGGGCCGGTGCGTCCGTCCTCGCCGCCCACGGCCGGCACGGGTGCCCCGGTGCAGCCGACCGGCCCGACCATCATGGTCGGCGGCGTCCCGCACGCCCAGGTCGCGCCCACGCCGGGTGCCCAGGCGCGCCCCACGGCCACCCAGGCCGTGGTGATTTCGCGCCCGCTCATCCAGGTCCGCCGCGTCACGCCCACCACGACCCAGGCCAAGCAGTACCCCATGGCCCCGGGCCGCACGGCGCTGGGCACGGAGAAGCGCGAGTACAAGGTCGTCCCGGATCACCTGGGTCGCGGCCGCGAGCTGGTGGACGTCTCCAAGAACAAGGAGCGTGGCCAGCGCAAGCGCACGGGTCCTGAGACGACCAGCGTGTCCAAGCAGGAGCTGTCGGACATGGTCTGGGGCCGCATCCAGATCCCCGTCCGCGGCAAGAAGCGCAAGCCCACGAAGAAGGGCGCCAAGACGCAGATCACCCAGATGGCCGAGGAGAAGAAGGTCATCAAGCTCCAGGAGGGCATCAGCGTCTCCGACCTGGGTCAGCGCATGGGTATCCGCACCTCGGAGCTCATCAAGAAGCTGATGGCCATGCAGAAGATGGCCACGGCGAACCAGATTCTGGACGCCGACACCGCGGAGCTCATCGCCACCGACTACCATTGGAAGGTCGAGCGCGTCGGCTTCGAGGTGGAGGACTACCTGCCGGAGGTCGAGGCCAAGGTCGAGGACGAGCGTCCCCGTCCGCCGGTGGTCACCATCATGGGCCACGTCGACCACGGCAAGACGAGCCTCCTGGACGCCATCCGCCAGGCCAGCGTGGCCTCGGGCGAGGCGGGCGGCATCACCCAGCACATCGGCGCGTACAGCGTGTCCACCGCGCGCGGAGACGTCACGTTCCTGGACACCCCGGGTCACGAGGCCTTCACGTCCATGCGCGCCCGTGGCGCCAACGTGACGGACATCGTGGTGCTGGTGGTGGCCGCGGACGACGGCGTGATGCCCCAGACCATCGAGGCCATCAAGCACGCCAAGCTGGCGGAAGTGCCCATCGTCGTCGCCATCAACAAGATGGACGTCCCGGGGGCCAACCCCGACCGCGTGAAGAAGGACCTCGCGAGCCAGGAGCTGGTGCCGGAAGAGTGGGGCGGCGACACCATCATGGTGCCCGTCTCCGCGAAGACGAAGATGAACCTGGATCTCCTCCTGGAGAACCTGGCGCTGCAGGCGGAAGTCCTCGAGCTGACGGCGAATCCCTCCCGTCCGTCCGTGGGAGCCGTCGTGGAAGCGAAGCTGGAGCGTGGCCGCGGTCCCGTGGCCACGGTGCTGGTGCAGGAGGGCACGCTCAAGCTGGGCGACGCCATCGTCACCGGTACGCACTACGGCCGCGTCCGCGCCATGAACAACAGCCGCGGCGAGGCGGTGAAGGAAGTGAAGCCGGGCTACTGCGCGGAGGTCGTCGGCCTGTCCGGCGTGCCCACCGCGGGTGACGCCATCAACGTCGTCTCCGACGAGAAGGCGGCCAAGCAGATCGGCGACCACCGCGGCATGAAGGAGCGGCAGACGGAGCTCAGCAAGGTCAGCCGCGAGTCCCTGGAGCAGCTCTTCGCCAAGACGAAGGCGGGCGGCGGTCCCAAGGAGCTGCGCGTCATCATCAAGGCGGACGTGCAGGGCTCGGCGGAGGCCGTGCGCCAGGCGGTCGACAAGCTCACCACGCACAAGGTGCGGGTGGTCATCATCGACGCGGGCGTGGGCGCCATCACGGAGACCGACGTCATGCGCGCCGCCGCTTCCAAGGGCGTCGTGCTGGGCTTCAACGTGAAGCCGGAGTCGGGCTCGGAGGCCGCGGCCAAGGCGCAGCAGGTGACGCTGCAGAGCTACTCCATCATCTACGAGCTCATCGACGGGGTTCGCTTGGAGATGGAGAACCTCCTGGAGCCCATCCGCACCGAGCGCAAGCTGGGCCGTGCGGAGGTGCGCAACACCTTCAACGTGCCGAAGCTGGGCACCATCGCCGGCGCGGCCGTCCTGGACGGCGTGATGAAGCGCGGCTCGTTCGTGCGCCTCATGCGCGAGAACAAGCAGCTCTTCTCCGGGAAGATGGCGTCGCTGCGCCGCTTCAAGGACGACGTGAAGGAAGTCGCGCAGGGCTTCGAGTGCGGTATCGGCATCGAGAACTTCAACGACCTCAAGGCCGGCGACATCATCGAGGCCTACGAGATCGAGGAGACCCGGCAGAGCCTCTCGTAGTCCTTGAGAGGCGCACTCGACGGACCCCGGGGAAGGCCCCACCTTTCCCGGGGGATGGACGATGCGGCGGAGGCCGGGCGTGGATGACGCGCCCGGCGGCCGCCGGCCTGGGGGACCTCTATGTTCGTCGGAGTCGCACGCCTCACCCTCCAGATTCCGGAGAGCGCCTCGCTGAAGTCCAAGCGGCAGGTGCTCCGCCGGGTGACGGACCGGGTGAAGGCCCGCTTCAACGTGGCCGTCGCGGAGGTGGACGACCAGGACCTCTGGCAGAAGGCGTCGGTGGCCCTGGCCGTGGTGGGCAACGAGCGTCCGCACGTGGATGAGCAGCTGGAGAAGATCATCCACTTCATCGAAGAGATGTACGTCGCGCCGCTGATGGCCCGGGAGACGGAGATTCTGGCCTTCGGGGACACGCTCTATTCCGACAAGAGGCCCACGGGCTTCCGCGCCCCGGCGAAGGTGCTGGAGCCGGAGGACGAGGACGCCCACCTGTCTCCCGAGGACGCGAATGCACACTCGGAGGCGGCGATTGCCCGCTTCCTGCGCAGCGACCGTTCGCTGGCGGAGGCGGAAGGGTTGGGCTCGTGGGAGCAGCGGCACGAGGGCGCGGGCCCCGGGCCCGGGACTTCCCGACCCACGGGTGACGGTGGAACGCTGAATCTGGACGACGCGCGGGCCAAGGCCCGGGCGCTGCGCAACCCGCGAGATTGGGAGAAGAAATGACGACGCATTCACGACCCGAGCGCGTGGGGCAGGAAATCCAGGCGGCCATCGGCGCCCTGCTGACGCGCGGGGAATTGCGCGACCCGCGCATCGGCTTCATCACCATCACCGGCGTGAAGGTGTCGCCGGACCTGCGGGTGGCGAAGGTGTTCTATTCGATGCTGGGCACGGACCAGGAAAAGGCGGACACGCAGAAGGGCCTGGAAGCGGCCAAGGGCTTCGTGCGCCGCGAGGTGACGTCCGCGGTCAACCTGCGCGTGTCGCCGGAAATCTTCTTCGCCTTCGACGCGTCCGTCGGAGAGGGCGATAAGATCGACCGGCTCCTGCGCGAGGTGCGCGGCAAGGAAGGCTGGTAGGCCCCGCTTCATGGACGGCGTTCTCGTCATCGACAAGCCCCTGGGCCCCACGTCCTTCGACGTGGTCCGCCAGGTGCGCGGCCTGCTGAAGGTGAAGAAGGCGGGCCACACGGGCACGCTGGACCCCATGGCCACCGGCGTGCTGCCGGTGTGCCTGGGAGAGGCCACCAAGGTCGCCGGCATCATCACGGAGGGCGACAAGGCCTACGACGCCGTGGTGCGGCTTGGCGTGGAGACGGACACCCAGGACGCCCAGGGCAAGCCCACGGCACAGGCCCCGGTGCCCCCGCTGACGGCCCCGCTGCTGGAGGCGGTGCTCGCCCGGTTCCGGGGGACGTTCGAACAGGTGCCGCCCATGTACTCGGCGGTGAAGGTGGCCGGGAAGCGGCTCTACGAGCTGGCGCGCGCCGGGGAAGAGGTGGAGCGGGCCAGCCGCACCGTCACCGTGCACGAACTGGTGCTGCGCGACTTCTCCGCGGACCGGCTGACCCTGTCCGTGCGGTGCACCAAGGGTTTCTACGTGCGCACGCTGGCGTACGACCTGGGCCGCGCGCTGGGCTGCGGGGCGCACCTGGAGGCGCTGCGGCGCACCATGAGCGGCCCCTTCACGCTGGCGCGCGCGCTGCCCCTGGGGGAGCTGGCGTCCCTGTCGCGCGAGGCGGTGGCCGGGCGGCTGGTGTCGCTGGCGGACGCGCTGACGGACCTGCCTGCGGTCCGGGTGAACGCGGACGAGGCCCGGCGGGTGTTGCACGGCGTCCCCGTGGAGGTCGCCCCCGTGCCGGGCCGGGTGCGGGTGCTGGGCCCGGATGACGCGCTGCTCGCCATGGCGGAAGTGGTGGGCGGACGGCTGCGTTACCAGCGGGTGTTCAACTGAGTGGCCACCCGCACCCATGACATCACCGTGAGCGTGGCCCCGGGCCTTCGCGGCGCCTTCGACGGGCGGCGCGAGCTGTCCCTGGGCGTGCCGGCAACCGCGGGCATTGGCGACGTGGTGGAGGCGCTCCTGCGCTTGTACCCCCGGACACGTCAGCTGTTGGCGGGCGACGGGGGCGAGGCGGGAGGGCCGTACCTGCACGTGGCCCTGGACGAGGCCTCGGCCCGGGAGCTGTCCCCGGGCGGGGGCGGAATTCCGGGCGGCTGCCGGATGTACGTCTTCGCACTGTCCCGGCCCCTCAAGGGCGGACGGACGGGCGGCGAAGGTTGACCCCCCAGGGGGTGAAGCTTATAAGCGGCCCGCTCGTTAGAAGGACCATGTGGCCGGGTCTGTACCCCTCCGCGGACCCAGGCGGCACGAGCGGTCACCCCGGAGCGGGATTCAGGAAGAAGCCCATGTCGTTGCATCAGGAACGCAAGAGCGAGCTGGTCACGAAGTTCCGCACCCACGAGTCCGACACCGGCTCGCCCGAGGTGCAGGTGGCGCTGCTGTCCGAGCGCATCAACATGCTCACCGAGCACTTCAAGACCCACAAGAAGGACCACCACTCCCGCCGCGGTCTGCTGAAGCTGGTCGGTCAGCGCCGCCGCATGCTGGACTACCTCAAGTCCAAAGACGTGGCGCGCTACAAGAAGCTCATCGAGGGCCTCGGCATCCGCAAGTAGTCCTCGAGCAGCATCCGGGGCGCTGGCACACCACCAGCGCCCCGCGCATTTGGGCAGCACCGTTTCACGCGGTACCGGTTCATCACGAAGCGCGGACGTGGGCGAAGGAGTGGGCGAGGGAGAGGTGGAGGCGGGCTCTTTTGGTTTCCGTTCAGACCGGCCGACCTGGAGTCATGGGTGGGCGGGTGTGATCAGGGATCAAGAGGTCTGGTCCATCCCTCCGGCGCTCCGCAACGGAGCCCGTTTCCGCAGTACAGGCAGCGTTCGTCTGGCATGTGCCTGCTTCAGGCCCTGGCGACCGCTCAATCCCAGAGGGCCCCTTCCGGGCGGCTCCTGCCCCACGCACGTGGGCAGGCCGCGGCTGGCAAGGGTCCTCGCACGCGAAGCAGGCACAGAGGCCACACGACATGTTGAAGAAGAGCGTCAAGATTGGTGAGAACGAGCTGAGCATCGAGACGGGCCGCCTGGCCAAGCAGGCCGACGGTTCCGTGGTGGTCCGCTACGGCGACACCATGTTGCTCGTCACCGCGGTGAGCGCGCGGGAGAAGAAGGACATCGACTTCCTGCCCCTCACGGTGGAGTACCAGGAGAAGCTGTACTCGGCGGGCCGCATCCCGGGCAGCTACTTCAAGCGCGAGGGCCGCCTCACGGAGAAGGAGACGCTGGCCTCCCGCGTGGTGGACCGCTCCCTCCGTCCGCTGTTCCCGGAAGGCTACGCCTACGAGACGCAGGTCATCTCGTCCGTCATCTCCGCGGACCCGGAGAACGAGGGTGACATCCACGGCATCACCGGCGCCTCCGCGGCGCTGTGGGTGTCGGACATCCCGTTCAACGGCCCCATCGCGGGCATCCGCGTGGGCCGCGTGGGCGGTCAGTTCGTGGCCAACCCCACCGCCAAGCAGCGCGAGCAGAGCGACCTGGACCTCGTCATGGCGGTGAGCCGCGAGGCCATCGTGATGGTGGAGGGTGGCGCGGAGGAGGTCAGCGAGGCGGACATGGTGGCGGCGCTGGAGTTCGGCCGTCAGAACGCCCAGCCCGCGCTGGACATCCAGGACCAGCTGCGCACGGAGCTGAAGAAGCAGGTCCGCTCCTACGACAAGCCCGCCACCATCGACGAGGGCCTGCGCAACCAGGTCCGCGAGCTGGCGCTGGAGGGCGTGAAGGCCGGCTACGCCATCAAGGAGAAGGGCGCGCGCTACGAGGCACTCTCCAAGACGAAGAAGGCCGCGTTGGCGGCGCTCAAGGAGAAGCTGGGCGCGGAGTTCACCCCGCAGGTGGAGAAGCACGCCAAGCAGGTCGTCGAGGACCTGAAGTACGACCACATGCGTGAGCTCACCGTGAACGGTGGCCGCATCGGTGACCGTCCGCACGACGTGGTGCGCTCCATCACCAACGAGGTGGGCGTGCTGCCCCGCACGCACGGCAGCGCGGTGTTCACCCGCGGCGAGACGCAGGCGCTCGTGGTCGCCACGCTGGGCACCAGCGAGGACGAGCAGCGGCTGGAGCTCCTGAGCGGCCAGGCCTTCAAGCGCTTCATGCTGCACTACAACTTCCCGCCGTTCAGCGTGAACGAGACCAAGCCCCTGCGCGGCCCCGGCCGTCGCGAGGTCGGTCACGGCGCCCTGGCGGAGCGCGCGCTGCGCAACATGATTCCGGCCAGCGACTCGTTCCCCTACACGGTGCGTCTGGTGTCGGAAATCCTCGAGTCCAACGGCTCCTCGTCCATGGCCTCCGTGTGTGGTGGCACGCTGGCGCTGATGGACGCGGGCGTCCCCATCAAGGCGCCGGTGGCGGGCATCGCCATGGGCCTGGTGAAGGAGGGTGAGAAGATCGCCATCCTGTCCGACATCCTGGGTGACGAGGACCACCTGGGCGACATGGACTTCAAGGTCTGCGGCACGTCCAAGGGCATCACGTCCATCCAGATGGACATCAAGATCACCGGCCTCACCACGGAGATCATGAGCCGCGCGCTGGAGCAGGCGCGTCAGGGCCGCGTGCACATCCTGGCTGAGATGGCGAAGACGCTGAACGCGCCGCGCAAGGAGATCAGCCAGTTCGCGCCGCGCATCACCACCATCCAGATCCGTCCGGAGTTCATCAAGAACGTCATCGGGCCGGGCGGCAAGGTGATCAAGGACATCATCGCCCGCACGGGTGCCGCGATTAACATCGAGGACACCGGCCGCGTGGACATCGCCAGCGCGAACGGCGATGCGGTGAAGGCGGCCATCGCGATGATCCAGGCGCTCACGCGCGAGGCGGAGATCGGGAAGATCTACACCGGCACCGTCCGGAAGATCGCCGAGTTCGGCGCCTTCGTGGAGCTGTTCCCGGGCACCGACGGCCTCATCCACATCTCCGAGCTGTCCGACAAGCGCGTGAAAACTGTGTCGGACGTGCTGAGCGAGGGCGACGAGGTGCTGGTGAAGGTCGTCAGCATCGACAAGACGGGCAAGATCCGCCTGTCGCGCAAGGAGGCCATGGCCGAGCGCGCCACCGCGCAGGGCACGCCCCCCGCGGCCCCCGCCCCGGC
>NZ_RAWN01000305.1:0-7858 GCF_003668895.1 Corallococcus sp. AB045 | reverse complement strand
CCCCTGCTTCCCCGCCTCCCGCCGCCGCGCCGGCCGCCGCTGCATCTCCGGCCGCTGGCACGCCGCAGGCCGCCCCCGCCGCGCAGGCACCCACGGGCGACCAGACGGCGGATGAGGCCTTCACGTCCCGCGTGAAGACGCTGGAGGAGCAGGTCGTCGACCTGAAGGAGAAGATCTACCGCTCCAAGGCGCGCCTGCTGCTGCTCCAGGAGTCGGTGATGGGCGGCGAGCTGTCCACCGGCGCCCGCGCGGTGCTGGTGCACAAGAACGAGATGGGCAACGCGTTCCAGCTGGAGTCGGTGGTGTACGCGCTGGACGGCGCGCCCATCTTCACCCAGGTGGACACGCAGGGAGACCTGAACCGGCACCAGTCGCTGGAGGTCTTCAACGGCCGCATCGTGCCGGGCCAGCACCAGCTCGCGGTGCGCCTCGTGTACCGGGGCAGCGGCTACGGCGTGTTCAGCTACCTGGAGGGCTACAAGTTCAAGGTGCAATCCAGTTACACCTTCAACGCGGAGTCCGGAAAGGTCACCACGGTGAACGTGGTGGGTGTGGAGAAGGGCGGCCTCACCACGGACCTGAAGGACCGGCCCGCGGTGCGCTACGACATTGAAGTGGCCAAGGACACGCGCGCGAACCGGCCCGCCGGCTCCGGCTCGGAGACGGAAGGCGCTCCGGGGACACCCGCCGCGCCGGCCACCACCTCCAGCGAGCCGAAGTAGGGAGCGCAAGGCCGTGACCGCGACGCTGCACGCCCTGGCCCTCGCGCTGTCCCTCGGGGCCGCGCCCGCTCCGGCGCCCCAGGCCTCCAAGCCGGGAGCCGCGCTGCCGCCCATGCCCGCTTCGTTGAGCTCGCGCGCGGCCTCGGTGGAAGCGGTGGAGGCGCAGCTGCGCACCGCGGAGCTGTCGCTGCGCTTCGTGGAGACGCAGTTCACGGAGCGCCCCGAGCCCAGCAGCACCGACTCGCAGCTCAAGCGCTTCTCCGAGGGCGAGGTGTATTCGCTCCTGGGGGACTGGGCCGCCGCGTCCGTCCTCTTCTACGACCTGGTGAGCGACCCGGCGTTCAAGGCGAACCCGCGCTACCCGGAGGCGGTCTTCTATCTGGCGGATGCGCTCTACCAGCAGAAGAACGACATCGGCGCGAGGGTGTACCTGCGCGACGTGCTGTCGCTGAACCTGACGCCGCAGCGCTACAAGGAGGCCGTGAGCCGCTACCTCGCGGTGGCGGGCAGGCTCCAGCAGTTCGACGGCATCGACGCGTACGTGGAGAAGGCGCGGCAGCTGTCGGGCGGCGTGCTGGCGCCGGACATCGCCTACGTGCACGCGCGCGGCACGTTCAAGCGCATGGATTTGACGCCGGACGAGCACCAGCAGCGCTCGCGCGCGTTGTTCGCTCCGCTGGCGCAGGCGCCCGGCGCCTTCCGAGTGCAGGCCGTCTACCACCTGGGCGTCCTGAGCGTGCAGAGCGGGGACTACCCGGCCGCCATCGCGCAGTTCCAGCGCATCGTGGGCACCGGGCCGGAGGCCGTGGTGTCCACCGGCCTTGCGGAGGCGGAGGCCCAGCGCTTCCGCGAGCTCGCGTTCCTGTCGTTGGGCCGGCTGATGTACGAGACGGGCCGCTAC
The DNA here is from genome assembly GCF_003668895.1 of Corallococcus sp. AB045. NCBI lineage: Bacteria > Pseudomonadati > Myxococcota > Myxococcia > Myxococcales > Myxococcaceae > Corallococcus > Corallococcus sp. AB045. Next base: position 6,235 of record NZ_RAWN01000305.1, on the reverse strand, counting down.
GACGAGGCGCTGGACCACTACGGCCAGATTCCGCGCGAGAGCGAGTTCTTCCCGGAGTCGCTGCTGGAGGTCGCGTGGACGTACGTGCGCAAGCAGGACTTCACGCAGGCGAAGAACGCCACGGACATCCTGCTGCTCGTCGCGCCGGACTCGCAGCTCGCTCCCGAGGCACGCATCCTCCAGGGGCACCTGCTCCAGAAGCTGCGCCAGTACGACGAGGCGCTGGAGACGTATGACGGCGTGGCGCGCATGTTCACGCCCGCGCGCGACAAGGTGGACGCGCTCCTGCGCGTGAACCATGACCCGGTCGCGTACTTCGACAACCTGCTCGCGCGCAACGAGCGCTCGCTGGACGTGAGCACGCTCTTGCCCCCGCTGGCGCTGAAGTACGCGTCCACGCAGAAGGAGGTCGCGGACGCGGTGCGGATGGTGGGCGACCTGGACAGCGGCCGTCAGGGCGCGGGCGAGGCGAAGGCCATCGCGGAGCGCATCCTGGAGGCGCTGGACGCGCGCGGGCTGGAGGCCTTCCCGGAGCTGCAGGAGGGCTACGTCCGCACGGAGGCCGTGGACACCGCGCTCACCGCCGTGGAGCAGTCCCTGGTGCAGGCGGAGGCCGCGCTGGTGGAGGAGAAGCTGACGCCCGCCGAGCGCGAGAAGCTGCTCGTCGCCCAGGGCGCGCGCGAGGCCCAGCGGCTGCGCTTCGCGGCGCTGCCCACCACCAACAAGGAGCTGGAGGAGCGCCGCCACCGCATGCAGGCGAAGGTGGACGTGGTGGACCGCGAGGCCTTCCGCGTGGGCTATGAGCTCCAGAGCCTGCACGCCAACGCCGCCGCCATCCGCAAGTGGGTGGAGGACACGCGCGACGAGCGGCAGGCCGACCCCGCCGAGGAGCGCGAGTTCCTGGTGCAGCTCCAGGCGGAGATCGCCACGCTGAGGGACCTGCAGGTGGAGCTGGACCGCACGCGCGCCCGGCTCGCCAGTGAGCGCCAGTCCACGGACACGTCGCTGGAGGGCGAGGCCGCCATCCGCGCCCGCTACTCCGCCGCGCTCCAGCAGGAGCACGGCGTCCTGCGCGCCGGTGAAGGCCGGCTGTCCGGCGAGGACACCCGCGTGCTGTTGCGCATGCACACGGTGCGCACGCGCATCGACTCGCTGCGCGGACGGGTGGCGGTGGCCCGGGTGGCGCTGCGCGCGCGGCTGGAGAACCGCGTGAAGTCCATCCGCGACAAGGTGCGCGTGGAGCAGGCGCTGCTCCAGGGCTACGAGCAGGAGGTGGCCGCCGCGTCCGGCGACGCGCGCAACCTGGTGGGCCGCATCGCCTACGAGAGCTTCCGCCGCGTGCGGCAGCAGTTCTACGACCTGGTGCTCAAGGCCGACACTGGCACGGTGGACGTGGCCTTCAGCCGCACGCAGGACAACACCGCGAACATCCAGAAGGTCGCCAAGGAGAAGTCGGACGCCCTGCGCGCGCTCGACCTGGAGTTCAAGGACGTCCTGTCGTCGGAAGGGGGGGACTGAAGGCCATGCGCCGCCCTGCCCTCGCCCTCCTCATCGCCCTGGCGCCGCTGGCCGCTCACGCCGCGAAGGCCAAGACGCCTGGCCAGGCCGCGAAGAAGGCCTCCACGCCTTCAGCGCCCGCGGCCCCCGCGAAGTCCCAGCCGGCGCCCGCGGCACCGCCCGCGCCCAACACCTCGCGCTACCTGGACGGCCTGGGCCACACGGCCGAACAGGAGAAGCTGCTGCGCGACGTGAGCCGCGCGCTGGAGGCGTACGAGGCGGAGTCGCGCGACTTCCACCGCGAGGTGAGGCAGCTCATCGAGCGGCGCTACCAGCAGAAGCGCTCGGCGCTCAACAACGCCTACGAGAAGACGCTCACCGCGCTGGAGTCGCAGGAGCGCACGCAACGGCTGGACGCCATCGCCCGCTTCGAGGACTTCCTGCGGCGCTACCCGGACGAGCCTCGTGCCACGCCGGACGTGATGTTCCGGCTGGCGGAGCTGTACTACGAGCGCTCCGCGGACGAGCACCAGCTGGCGCGCAAGGACTACGCGGAGCGCGTGCGCACGATGTCCGACGAGGCGATGGCGGACCTGCCGCCGGAGCCGGACGTGGACTTCACGCCGTCCATCGGCGTGTACCGCACGCTGCTCGCGCGCTTCCCGGACTACAAGCTCAACGACGGCTCCCTGTACCTGCTGGCGTACTGCCTCAACGAACAGCACAAGGACGAGGAGAGCCTCGCCACCTACCAGCAGCTCACCACGCGCTATCCGAAGAGCCGCTTCGCCACTGACGCGTGGACGCGCATCGGCGAGTACTGGTTCGAGGAGGAGACCGACCCGGAGGCGCTGCGCAAGGCCGCGGACGCGTACACCGCCGCCACGCGCGACACGGAGCACCGGTTCTACGACAAGGCCCGCTACAAGCTGGCCTGGACGTACTACCGCATGAACTGGTTCGAGGAGTCCGTGGACAGCTTCCTGCTGCTCCTGGACCACTACCAGTCCCACCAGCAGTCCGGCAGCAAGGCGGACGAAGGCGACCTGCGCTCGGAGGCGCTCCAGTACATCGCGCTGTCGCTGGCGGACGAGACCTGGGGCGGCGTGGCCAGGGCCCGCGACCTCTTCGCGAAGCGCGGCGGGCGGCCCTACGAGGCGGAGGTGTACCGGCGGCTGGGCAACGTCTACTTCGACCAGCTCCGCAACACGGAGGCCATCGCCGCGTATCAGCAGGTGCTGTCCACCCACCCGCTCACCACGGACGCGCCCCGCCTGCAGCAGCGCATCGTCCAGGCCTACGAGCGCGACCGGCGCATGGACCTGTACGCGCGCGAGTCGGAGAAGCTGGCCAACGACTACCTGCCCGGCGGCGCCTGGTACGAGAAGAACAAGGACGACCCGAACGCGCTGTCGCACGCGCAGACGCTCGCCGAGCAGAGCCTCTACTCCGCCGCCGCGTACCAGCACCAGCAGGCGCAGACCTTCCAGAAGGAGGGCAAGGACGCGGAGGCGAAGGCCACCTACGCCGCCGCGGCGCGCGCGTACGGCACCTACCTGGAGCGCTTCCCGCGCAGCAAGACCGCGTACGCGATGCGCTTCTTCCACGCCGAGTCCCTCTTCAACTCGGACGCGTACGGCGCGGCGGCGAAGGAGTACGCGGCCGTACGCGACTCCAACCAGGACAACACCTACCGGGACGTGTCCGCGCACAACGCGGTGCTCGCCTGGAAGGCGCAGCTGGACGAGGACGTGAAGGCGGGCCGCGTGCCGGAGCGCAAGCCGCTGCGCGCCAGCGAGCGCCCCAAGGACAGCGCGCACGCGCCCGTGGCCCTGGCCCCGACGGAGGCCGCGCTCGTGAAGGCGTCCGACGCGTACGTGGCGCTGCTGCCCAAGGAGGAGGCCGCGCCGGGCATCGCCTACCAGGCCGCGGAGCTGTTCTACACGCACGACGACTTCGCCCAGGCCCGCCCCCGCTTCGAGCGCGTGGTGCAGGCGTACCCGCGCAACCCGGTGGCCGGCTACGCCACCAACCTCATCATCGAGTCCTTCCTCATCGACCAGGACTGGAAGAGCGTGGAGGAGGTCAGCGCGCGGCTCGCCAGCAACGCGCAGGTGGTGGATCCGTCCAGTGAGCAGTACCGCGAGCTGATGAAGTTCAAGCTCGCCGGCCGCTTCAACCTGGCGGACCAACTGGCCACGCAGAAGCGCTACGACGAGGCGGCCAGGAAGTACCTCCAGCTGGTGGAGGAGGCCCCCCGGCACGAGTTCGCGGACAAGGCGCTCAACAACGCGGCGGTGGCCTACGAGGAGCTGCGCCGCTTCGACTCCGCGATGAAGCTCTACGAGCGCATCTACCGCGACTACCCGAAGTCGCCGTGGGCGCACACCGCGCTGTTCCGCGTGGCCCTGAACGCGCAGAAGTCCTACGACTTCGACAAGGCCGTCACCAGCTACCAGAAGCTGGTGAAGGACTATCCGAAGGCCGAGGAGCGAGAGGCCGCGCTCTACAACGCGGCGTCGCTGCTCGAAGGACAGCAGCGCTACGCGGAGGCCGCCGCCGCCTTCCAGCGCTGCGTGGAGCTGCATCCCCACGGGAAGAACGCGCCGGAGAACCAGTACCGCGCGGCCCGCATCCTGGAGAAGCAGGGCGACACCAAGGGAGAAATCCAGGCGCTGGAGGCCTTCGTCCGCAAGTTCGCCAGCAAGGCGGACCAGGTGGAGCTGGTGGTGGACGCGAAGCGCCGCCTGGGCGACGCGTGGAAGAAGCGCGGCAACGCGAAGGAAGCCGAGCGCGCGTACGCCGCCGCCGCGGATGACTTCGACCGCCGCAAGCTGAAGCCGGACACGCAGCTGCGCGCCGCGGAAGCCGCCGCGTACAGCCGCTTCCAGCTGGCCGAGCTGGAGTTCCAGCGCTTCGACGCGTTGAAGCTCAGCGGCTCCGGCAAGGCGCTGGAGAAGAGCTTCAGCAAGAAGACCGAAGCCGTGAAGACGGTGGATGCCGCGTACGCGAAGGTCCTGCCGTACAAGCAGCTGGAATGGTCGCTGGCGTCGTTCTACCGGCGCGGCTACGCCCTGGAGCGCTTCGCGGCCACGCTGCTGGACGCGCCCGTGCCTCCGGAAGTGAAGCGCCTGGGGGACGAGGCGGTGCTGACGTACCAGGACATGCTCACGCAGCGCACCGTGGCCCTGGAAGACCGCGCGGTGGAGAGCTACGCCGCCACGCTCAAGGAGGCGCGCAACAACCGCGTCTCCAACGAGTGGACGCGCCGCACGCTGGAGTCCCTCAACCGCTTCCGCCCCAAGGAGTACCCCGTCCTCAAGGAGGCCCGGGGCGCGCTCGCGTCGGAGACCGTGTATCCGGATGGCCTGCTGGGCAGCCTCGCCGCGCCGCCCGCGCCCGCGCGCGTCGACCCGGACAAGGCGACCCGGCTCACGGAAGGGGGCACGCCATGAACGCGGGCCGCAAGTTCGCGCTCACCGGGCTCGTGCTCTGGCTGTCCGCCTGCGCCTCCGGTCCGGAGACGCGCAAGGACTCGAAGCTCACCGGGCCGGAAGCCGGACCCGCCACCGCCGTCAGCACGTCGCCGAAGTCTGGTGACGCGAAGTCTGGTGACGCGAAGCCCCAGGCGAAGGAACCGGCGCCGGTCGCTAAGTCGCTCGCCGGCCCGGAGAAGGACTTCACCAGCGCGGTGGAGGTCGCCCGGCGCGGTGAGCTGACCATCGCGGAGACCGCGCTCAAGGCCCTGCTGGAGAAGTCCCCGAAGCTGGGCCCCGCGTGGACGAACCTGGGCATCGTGCAGGAGCGCCAGGGCCGCTTCCCGGACGCGGAGCGCTCCTACCGTCAGGCGCTGGCGCTGGACCCGAACCAGGAAGCCGCGTGGGACTGCCTGGTGCGGCTGGCGGCGCGCACGGGCCGCGCGGCGTCGCTGGAGGCGGAGCTGCGCGAGGCGCTGACAAAGCAGGACTCGGTGGCCCGGCGCACGGCGCTGGCGTTGAACCTGCTGCTGCAGAAGAAGCACCCGGCCGCCGTCGCGGAGGCCCGCCGCGCGCTCCAGGTCAGCGAACAGCACGTGCCCGCGATGCAGGTGCTCGCGCAGGTGTACGCCCGCGAAGGCAAGTACGAGCTGGCCTCCATGGTGCTGGGCAACGCGCTCGCCATCGACGCGCAGGACGCGGCCACCCTCAACGCCCTGGGCCTGGTGCACCTGGGCCTCAAGGAGCGCCCCCAGGCGCTGGAGCGCTTCCGCCAGGCCATCGCGCTCAGGCCGGACTTCGCCGAGGCGCGCAACAACCTGGGCACCCTGCTCAACCAGGGCGAGGATTACGCCGGCGCCCGCGTGGAGCTGGAGGCCTCCGTGAAGGCCGCGCCGGACTTCGCCGCCGCCCACCTCAACCTGGGCAACGCGTACCGCGGCGAAGGCGACTTCCCCCGCGCCCTGGCCGAGTACGAGCGCACGCTCCAGCTCCAGCCCGACACGAAGGACGTGTACTTCAACCTGGGCCTGCTCCACCTGGACCTGGAGCCCGCAGGTATGGACGCCCTGGAGCGCCTCCAGAAGGCCGCGTCCTTCCTGGAGCAGTACAAGTCCAAGGGCGGCACCGACGAGCGCACCGCGCAGTACCTCAAGGACGCGCAGAAGAGCATCGACCGGGAGACCCGCCGCCGCGAGCGCGAGCGCAAGGAGGGCCTGAAGAAGGCCGCCGAAGCCGCCGCCCCCGCGAAGGCCCCCGAGGCA
>NZ_RAWN01000304.1:0-7918 GCF_003668895.1 Corallococcus sp. AB045 | reverse complement strand
GTGTCCCCGCCGCGCATGGCGGATGCAGAGTCTGGCGAGGAGTTCACGGCCGCCTTCGCGCGCCACCAGGGGACACGCCCATGCGCATCGCCTTCTTCGACACCCACCGCTTCGACCGCACCGCCTTCGAGGAGGCCAACGCCGCGTTCGGCCATGAGCTCACCTGGTTCGAGCCCCGCCTGACGCCGCAGACGGTGGGACTGGCGGCGGGCTTCCCCGGGGTGTGCTCCTTCGTGAATGACCGGCTGGACGGCCCCTGCCTCCAGGCGCTGGCGCAAGGGGGCACGCGGCTGGTGGCGCTGCGCTCGGCGGGCTTCAACCACGTGGACCTGGCGGAGGCCGCCCGGCTGGGGATGACCGTCGTGCGCGTCCCCGAGTACTCACCCGAGGCCGTGGCCGAGCACACCGCGGCGCTCGTGCTCGCGCTCAACCGCAAGGTGCACCGCGCCTACGCACGGGTGCGCGAGTGGAACTTCTCGCTGGACGGGCTGGTGGGGTTCGACCTGCACGGCAAGACGGTGGCACTGGTGGGGCTGGGGCGCATCGGCCGCGCCACCGCCCGCATCTTCCACGGCTTCGGCTGCCGGCTGCTCGCGGTGGATCCCCAGCTGAAGGAAGAGGACGCGCGGCGGCTGAACCTGGAGCCCGTGGCGCTCCCGGGGGCCCTGGCCCGGGCGGACATCCTCTCGCTGCACCTGCCCCTCACGCCCGGCACGCGCCACCTCATCGACGCGGCGGCGCTCGCGCGGATGAAGCCCGGAGCGATGCTCATCAACACCGGCCGAGGGGCGCTCATCGACAGCCAGGCCCTGCTGGCGGCGCTCAAGTCAGGCCACCTGGGGGCCGCCGGGCTGGACGTGTACGAGGAGGAGGAAGGCGTCTTCTTCCAGGACCTCTCCGGACAGGTGCTCCAGGACGACGTGCTCGCGCGGCTGCTCACCTTCCCCAACGTGCTCATCACCGCGCACCAGGGCTTCCTCACCCGGGAAGCCCTGGGCGCCATCGCCCGCACCACGCTCGAAAGCATCCGCCGCTTCGAGCGGGGCGAGCCCCTGGAGGCGACGGAGGTCCGGGCGGAGCAGGTGCTCCCGCGCTGAAGGCCCGGCCCGGCCGCCGCGTCAACCGCCGAGGGGGGCGCGCGCACGGGCCCGCGCCATCCCGCGCAGCAGCAGCTTGCGCAGCTCCAGCACGCTCACCGGGATGAACCCCAGCCCCAGGGCGAGCGCGAGGTGCGTGGCATCCAGCGGCACCAGCGAGAAGAACGCGGCGAGCGCGGGCACCTCCGGAAGGGCGACCTGCAGCGCCAGGGTGAGGGCCGCCACCGCGAGCAGCGGCCGGTTGTCGAAGGCGCCCACCTCCCAGTGGAGCAACCCCACGCTGCGCGCGGCGAAGGACCGCAGCACCTGGCAGCACACCAGCACGGTGAAGGTCAGGGTGCGCGCCTCCTCCACCGGCAGGTGCTGGAGGCTCCAGAGGAAGGTGCCCAGCGAGACAGCTGCGTCCAGCAGGCCCGTGGCCAGCACCGCCGTCCACTCCCGCCGGCCCAGCATGGGCTCCTCCGGCCGCCGCGGCGGCCGCCGCATGACGTCCGGAGGGGCGGGGTCCATGACCAGCGCCAGGGCCGGCAGTCCGTCGGTGACGAGGTTCACCCAGAGCAGGTGCAGGGGCAGGAGCGGCAGGGGCAGCCCCAGCAGCGACGCGCCGAGCATCAGCACCAGCTCGCCGGCGTTGCCCGCCAGCAGGTAGACGAGCGTCTTGCGGATGTTCTCGTAGATGCCGCGCCCCTCGCGCACGGCCGCAACGATGCTCGCGAAGTTGTCGTCCGTGAGGATGAGGTCGGACGCCTCGCGGGTGACCTCCGCGCCGGTGCGGCCCATGGCGATGCCGATGTGCGCCTCGCGCAGCGCGGGCGCGTCGTTCACGCCATCTCCCGTCATGGCGACGACCTCTCCGCGCGCCTTCCACCCGCGCACGATGTGGAGCTTCTGCTCCGCGGTCGCCCGCGCGTGCACGATGCCCTCGGGTGATTCACCCTCACGCAGGAGGCCCAGCTCCTTCGCGATGGCCAGGGCCGTGGCGGGGTGGTCGCCGGTGATCATCACCGTGCGCACCCCGGCCTCGCGCGCCGCGCGCACGGCCTCCACCGCTTCGGGCCGGGGCGGATCCGCGAGCCCCACCAGCCCCACCAGCGTGAGGTCCCGCTCGTCAGGGCCCCGCCCCTCCGCCACGGCCAGCACGCGCAGGGCGCGCCCCGCCAGCGAGGCCAGGGCCTCCGCCACGCCCGGAGGCACCTGCCGGCACAGCGGGAGGAGCGCCTCCAGCGCGCCCTTCACGGAGAGCACGCCGTCCGAACGCAGGACGCTCATGCGCCGCCGGTCCGAATCAAAGGGCTGCTCCGACACCCGGGGGCGCTCGCGCTCCACGTCGGAACGCTCCACGCCCCTGGCCCGCGCCGCCGCGAGCAGCGCCAGCTCCGTGGGGTCCCCCGCGCCGGGCCCCTGCCCCTGCCCCAGCTCCGCGTCGCAGCACGCCGCCGCCACCTCCAGCACGCGCTGCGCGGACTCCGGGGGCCACAGCTCGCGCACCTCCATGATTCCCTGGGTGAGCGTGCCCGTCTTGTCCGTGCAGATGACCGTGGCGGCCCCCAGCGCCTCCACCGCCTGCATCCGCCGCACGAGCACGTGCCCCTTCACCATGCGCTGCACACCCACGGCGAGCGCGAGCGTCACCACCGTGGGCAGGCCCTCCGGCACCGCCGCGACCGCGAGCGCCACCGCCGCGAGCAACAGCTCCACCCCCGCCTGCCCTCGCGCCAGCCCCAGGCCCGCCACCAGCGCGCCCACGGCCACGCACAGCACCAGCAGCATGCGGGTGACGCCCTCCAGGCGCTGTTGCAGCGGCGTCTGGGGCTCCTGCGCCGTGCGCACCAGGTGCGCGATGCGGCCCAGCTCCGTGTCCATACCGGTGGCCGTCACCTCCGCCACCGCCGTGCCCGCCGCCACGGAGGTCCCCATGAAGACGCGGTCCTTGCGCTCCGCCAGCGGGGTGGAGTCCGGCAGCGCGCCCACCTGCTTGTCCACCGGCGTGCTCTCCCCGGTGAGCGCCGCCTCCAGCGTGAGCAGCGCATGCGCCGAGAGCAGCCGCGCGTCCGCCGCCACCACGTCCCCCGCCTCCAGCACCAGCGCGTCCCCCGGCACCACCTGGGACGCCGGAATCACGGCGCTCACGCCGTCGCGCAGCACCCGCGCGCTGGGAGCGGTGAGCGCGCGCAGGGCCAGCACGGCGCGGTCCGCGCGGTACTCCTGGAGGAAGCCCACCAGCGCGTTGAGCACCACGATGGTGGCGATGGCCACCGCGTCCGCGCCCTCGCCCAGGAGCGCCGCCACGCCGCACGCGCCCAGCAGCAGCCACACCATGCCGGAGCGGAACTGGCGGCCCAGGAAGAGCCACGCGGAGCGGGGCTGCTCGCGCGTCAGGGTGTTGGGCCCGTGCCGGACCAGGCGCGCCTCGGCCTCCCGCTGGGTCAGGCCCCAGCGCGGCTCCGGCGCCACCGCCACCGCCGCCCCGGTATTCGCCGCGCTCATCGCGACACCGCCCGCTCGCCAAGGCGCGCCACGCGGTGGCCACGCTCGGGGTCCAGCCAACCAGGGAGGCTCATCTCGGGTCGCTCCTGCGCCAGGGGATGCCCCGCCGGGTTGCGAAGCCCATGCCGCGAAGGTGGACGCGGGCCGGGGCCCCCGGGACGCGCAGCTTTTGCGCCCGCGCCTCCAGGCGCCGCAACCCTTGCGCGGGCCGGGCCGGGGACGCAGGTGGGGCGGGGACGGCACGCATCCTGAAGAGGCCTGGAAGCCACAGCGGGGCGCGCTCCCAGCGCGAGCCCACCCACCGGAACGCCCCGGTGCGGCGCCTTCCCCCCGTCCGGAGCCCAGCCATGGCCATCCTCTGCGCAACCGACCTCTCCGAAGGTTCCCGTCAGGCCGCGGAGGTGGCCGCGCGAATCGCCGCCCGCCGGGGTCTGCCGCTCTGGCTCGTCCACCAGGTCCACCCGGATCAGCTCCGGGTCGCGGCCGAGCCCGTGCGCGAAGGCCTGCGGGCGCTGCTGCGCGAGGAGACCCGGCGGCTGGAGCCGCTGGGGGCGCGGGTGGAGTCCTCCCTGCTGGAGAGCGGCTCCTCGCGGGCCCTGGCCGTCTTCTGCGACGCGAAAGAGGCGCGGCTGCTGGTGGTGGGCACGCCCCGCGAGGAACCCGCCGCCCTGGGTTCGGGCGTCAGCCTGGAGCGCATCGCGAGCAACTGCGCCGTGCCGCTCCTGCGGGTGCGTGACGCCGCCCCCTTCGAGGCCTGGCTCACGGGTGCGCGGCCCCTGCGGGTGATGTTCGGGGTGGACCGCTCACGGGGCAGCGAGGCCGCCCGGCGCTGGCTGGAGGAGCTGGGCGCGGATGGCCCCCTCGAGCTGCTGGCGGGGCATGTCTATTACGCCTTCGAGCAGTGCCGGCGCCTGGGACTGCCCACCCCCATGAACCTGGATGAGGTGGCGCCCCGCATCGAGGCGGTGCTCCACCGCGAGGTGGCGGCGCTGGCGGAAACGGGCCAGGGCGTCGCGCCGCGCGTGCACCTGCGCATGGCGGTGGGCCGCGCCGCGGACCACCTGGTGGACCTGGCCCGGGAGCAGGAGGTGGACCTGCTCGTGGTGGGCACGCACCCGCACAACGCCCTGGGCAACCTGGCCTCGGTGGCGCACCACGCCCTGCGGCTCGCGCCCATGTCGGCGGCCGTGGTGCCGGTGAGCCCCGCGGCCTCCCGGGGCGAGGTGCCGCTGCCCCAGGTGCGGCGGCTGCTGGTGGCCACGGACCTGTCGCCGCTCGCGGACGAGACCATCCCCTTCGCCTTCGCGCTGGCGCCCGCGGGCGCGGAGGTGCACCTGGTGACGGTGATTCCCGAGCGCGCCGGCGCGGAGCTCCACCGCGACCTGAAGCAGCGCCTGCTGGAGCGCGTGCCGAGGGGACTGGAGGCCCGGGAGGTCACCACGCGGCTGGAGGTCCTCCACGGCGAGGACGTGGCGCTCGCGCTCGTGCAGGCCGCGGAGCGGATGGACGCGGAGCTGCTCTGCCTGGGCTCGCGCGGCCACGGAGGCGTGAGGGAAGCCCTGCTCGGGTCGGTGGCGCGCAAGGTGCTCGGCCTGAGCCGCCGGCCCGTGCTCGTGCTGCGCCCCCCACTGCGCTGAAGCGCGTACGGGCTTCCGTCAGCGCGCGGCGGGAACCCCGCCGCCCTGGCTGTAGCTGTCGCAGAGCGCCATGTACTCGTCGCTGTCCATGGCGAGCGCGGAGACCCGCATCTTCTTGACGCGGGGCTTCGCCAGCGTGGTCTTGATCTGCACCATCTTGATGACCGGCAGGCCCATGTAGGACTGGTCGAGGTAGACGTTCTCCGCCATGTCCCCCCAGGCGATGAGCACGCCATCCGGGAAGCGGATGCCGTCCCGGCCGATGAGCAGCACGGGTTTGTCCAGCTTCCCCAGCCCCCGCACGCAGTTGAACAGCATCCAGGCCGAGGCCAGGGTGATCAACGCGACGGCGATCCAGATGTTGCTCACCGGGAGCGCCCGCACGGTGAGCACGCCGAAGAGGCCCGTGGCCACAATCCAGATGACCACGCCCGCGATGAGCTTGCCCTTCGAGTAGTAGATGGCGCGCGGCTTTTCCGCCTGCTTCTTGGACTGGGGGGAGCGGTAGATTTCCATGTCGGGATGTCCGTGGGTGCGTCAGCCGGCCAGCCGGCCTGACAGATAGGCCAGCAGGACTGGCGCGTTGATGACCTTCGCTTCGTCGAACTTCCGGGTCCTGCCCTGGGCGACGATGACCAGGTCGCGGGACGCGTAGCCCTGGTCCACCTCGTCCTGGAGGCGGATGCTCTCGATGTCGTCCCAGCGCCAGAGCTTTCCCCGGTGGATGAGCCCCGCCTCGCCCAGGACGAGCGGCCCGAAGCGCACCGGCTTCCCCGCGGAGACCTGGTGGTTCACGCGCTCCAACAGGCGCGACACGACCTGCTCCAGCACCGCCTCGTGCAGGACATCCGGGTCGCTCCACAGGTCCAGCCGCAGCCGCAGCGTTCCGCCCGTGTGGCGCAGGATGAGGCGGTCGTTCGCGTGCTGTTCGCTGATCTCCCGCACGTCCCGCCAGCGGATCCGCATGCCGGCCGCGCGCAGGCCCTCGTCATCCACCGTCAGGGTGGGCGGCGCCATCAGCCACGCGAAGACGTCGCGGGCCCGCCAGCCCAGGACCCAGATGCAGCAGGGGATGCCCAGGAGGAGCAGGTAGAAGCCGAACCCGCTCCGGAGCACGTCCTGGACCATCTGGTGCGGAAGCAGGGGCACGCCCAGGGGATCCAGGAGCGCCGCCGCCTCCACGTAGAGCAAAGCCAGGCCCGCCAGGAACCAATACACCGAGTGAGTTGGAAGGATCTTATGGTGCGAGTGCTTCAGTGCTGCCTCCAGACGGGCCTGGGCGGCACGTCTATAAACAATCAATTCCGTCTCCGCGACGTGTTTTACCCCTCGGGCGTACGTTCTCGCGGCCTGGGAAAAAACACCCTCGCGGGCTGAGACAGGACTGTCTGACCTTGCCTGGAATCTCCTCTATCCAAAGGCAACACAGTCCCGGTGTTTCACGACGGGCACAGTGGCCCGGGCGCAATCGCAGACACCGGCGGTCCCCTCCCCGTGCCCAGCGTCCACCGCCGCGGCCCCGGACCGCGCCCGGATTCACAAGCGGCGCGGCGGGGCTAGAGTCGCGGTCCATGCACGTCCTGCATCGCGGTCAGGCCCCCCAGAAGCCCCTCCTGCTGCGCCCCCTGTTCGGCGGGGTGCAGCGCATCGGCATGCGGTCGGAGACCACCACCACGCTTCGCGACGCGGGCCGCAGCAAGCCCGGCCCCGCGATGCCGGGGGTGCAAATGGTGATGGCCGTGGAGGTCTTGCGCGTGCTCCCGGATGGCAGCGCGCGCTACCGCTTCACGCTGGAGGAGGTGGACCTGCTCGTCGCCGCGCGCACGCCCGTGCGCACCGTGGAGGCGGCCCGCGCGCAGCTGGCTCCCCTGCCCGGCCTGAAGGGCGAAGGCCAGGTGGCCCCCAACGGCCGCTCCAGCGGCTTCGAGTGGAAGCTGCCCGCGGACCTCGCCGCGCCCGTGCGAGGCCAGATGCAGCAGATGGCCGGACTGCTCAAGGACCTGGGCACCTTCCTGCCCGCCGAACCCGTGGGCGTCGGGGCCCGCTGGGAGGAGAAGGGCGCGGGAAGCGGCGCCCTCACCGGCGCGAACACACGCGTGGAGCTGCGCAGCCTGGAGGGCCAGTCCGTGGGCTTACGCCTCCAGATGGAGACGCCGCGCACGCCCCAGCCCGTCCCCGCCTCGCTCCGCCCGCCTCCGGGAGTCAAAGGCGAAGCCTCCATGCACACCGAGGCGAAGGGCCACGGCGGCTGCCTGCTCTCCCTGGACCGGCTGTGGCCCGTCCGCCTGGAGATGGACGTGGAGTCCCACGTCGCCGTCCGCGCCGGCACGCCGGACGCACCCAAGCGCTTCGACGGCTTCACCACCTCCCGGCTCCAGGTCCGTGAGCTGTCCTTCACCCCGCCCCGTCTGCGCGCCACCCGCACAGTGTAGGCCAATGCCTACCTATAATTCCGGTCCGTCCGGGTCCACAGGCAACCCGTCGCGGGTTGATGCGATAATAGGGAAAAGGATTGCACCCGGTGGCGGGGGACGCCGCGGTTCCAGGGCGCCAGTATTGGACCCACCGAGGGCAGAGCAGTCTTCGGAGACATACGATGGCGATCGACGGACCTCGTAACAACGGCCTTCCGCGCACGCTCCCGCAGCAGCCGCCGGCCCCAAAGCCTCCGCCACCGCCGCCTCCCGCCCCCAGGCC
>NZ_RAWN01000303.1:0-7922 GCF_003668895.1 Corallococcus sp. AB045 | reverse complement strand
GGCCTTGGCGGCGCCCGCGCCGAAGCCCGCGGCCGCCGCCAAGGCCCCCGTCGCCGCGCCGCAGCCCGCCGCTCCCAAGGATGCCGGCACGGTCGCCATGCCCCCCGCCGCGAAGCAGGGCGACGCGAGCGTCGCCGACAGCGCTACCAAGGCCGCTCCGAAGCCGATGGCGCCCGAGGTGAAGACGCTCGTGGACCGGATGCAGGCCTTCTACGAGAAGACGGGCGACTTCAAGGCGGGCTTCAAGCAGGACTACAAGTACAAGGCCTTCCGCCGCACGCAGACGTCCACGGGCACGGTGACCTACAAGAAGCCGGGCCTGATGCGCTGGGAGTACGAGAACCCGTCCAAGCGGACGTTCGTGCTCGCGGGCAACAAGGTCTACATGCACGACCCGGAAGCGCAGACGCTGTCGGTGGCGGCCATGGACACCAGCCAGCTGTCCGCGTCGGTGACGTTCCTCTTCGGCCAGGGGAAGCTGGCGGACGAGTTCGCCATCACCAAGGGCGCCTGCAAGGACTGCAAGGGCACGCTGCTGGTGCTGGATCCGCTGAAGAACGAGCCGCGCTTCCGCCAGGTGCGCCTGGAGGTGGACCCCTCGACGGCGCAGGTGCTCAAGAGCACGGTGGTGGATCCGGACGGCAGTGAGAACACCATCTCCTTCCTGGACCTGAAGACGAACGTGGGCATCTCCGCGGACAGCTTCAAGCTGAACCCGCCCGAGGGCACCCGCGTGGACGACTTCACCAAGAAGGCGCAGTAGGACGGCCCGCCCTCCATGCGCGGCGTGCTGCTGGCGGGATGCGTGCTGCTGGGCGCGGGGTGTCACTCCGCCGCGCCCGCGGGCCCTTCACGTCCCACGAGCCTCGCGGGGCAGACGCTGCCCCTCCTGTCGTCGCCCGCGCTGCGGCTGACGGTGGCGGGGCGGTTGGGGAACCGGGCCGTGCCGGTGGTGCTGGACGTCACGCGGCCGCTGTCGCTCGTCTCCTCCAGCTGCTTCGACGGCGCGCCGCCCGTGGCAGCGGGGACCGCGCGCGTGCCGGAGTCCTCCGGAGGCCATCGCTCCTGGCCGGAGGTGCTGGCCCCTCCGGTGACGGTGGGCCCGGTGGCGCCGACACTGCGCACGCTGCTGCTCTCCGGTGAGACGGGCTGTTCGGTGACGCTGGGGCAGGACGTGCTGTTCCCGTATGCCCTCACGGTGGATCCGCTGCGCCGCGAGGTGACCTTCACCGCTTCACGTCCCCGGGAGGCCTACGACGCGGAGCTGCGCGGAACGGACGCCGTGCGGGAGTCGCACGTGGTGGAGCTGAGCCGCGAGCCGCTGGGCGACTGGCCTCTCCTGGCCGTGCAGGTGACGCAGGGTGGGGCGAGCATCACCGGCCCCTTCGTGCTGGGCACGCGCGAGCCCTTCTCCCGCCTGGCGGTGGACCCCGCGCTGGGGCTGGGGCTTCAGCCGCTGGAGACGGCCGCGGGCCTCCCGCCCCGCACCTTCGTGGTGGACGCGGTGGAGGTGGCCGACGGCCTGGGCGTGAAGCCGCTGGTGATGGAGGCCGCGGGGCGCTGGCCGTCGCAGAGCAGCCTGGGCCGGCTGGGCCCGGATGTGTGGGGCCGCTTCACCGCCACCGTGGACGCGCAGGGTGGGGCGCTGGTGCTGCGCAGGCCCCACGTGCGCACGCCCGAAGGCGGAGGCCGGCAGCAGTGCGCGGGCGAGGGCGGCGCGTTCAGCGAGGAGGCCTGCTACGGCATCTTCGTGCGCGCGGAGGCGGACGGCGCAGTGGCCCTCTCCGGCGAGGTGTTCCGAGACGTGCCGGAGGGCGTGCGCTTGTACGTGGAGCCTCGGGGCGCGGACGGTCAGCGTCTGGAGACGGGCTGCCAGGTGGGCCTGAGCTTCCCGACCACCACCCGTGGCGCCAACACCCAGCACCGGCTGCCCTGGGCGTCGCTGGCGAAGACCCTGCCCGCGTGCCACGCGGCGCTCCAGGGCGCGCGGAGCTACGCCGTGTCTCTGGTGGAGGAGGGGCGCCAGCCCGAGTGTCCGACGACGTGCGCCTTTGTCACGGAGTCCGCGTCGCGGCGGACGGTGTGCGAGTGCCAGCCCACGCCGCTGGGCGAGGGCGTGGCGGTGCCGACGAAGGGCTCGGGCCCGCAGCCGCCGCCCGTCGAGGAGCGCGAGCTGGAGCCCGAGGATCCGAAGTAGGGCCCACGAACGGCTCGGGCCCGCGACCGCCTCCGGTGGGGAGGACGGGGCGGGCCCGGGGTACGGACTTCGCGGTGACGGACTACTCCGGCCGCGGCTCCGGCGGACGCACCAGCGCCTTCAGCGGCACGGGCGCGGGATGGGCCTCGCGCGGGGTGTGCTCGCGCTGCTTCGGATCCGGACGCTCCACCACGCGGGCGATGAGGTCGTAGTCGTGCGCCTCCGTCACCTCCACGGTGACGAACTCGCCCGGGTACGCCAGGCCGTCGTTGATGTAGACCTGCCCGTCGATTTCAGGCGCCTGGCCCTCGTGGCGGCCCACCAGCAGGTGCTCGGACTCCTCGCTGGGGCCCTCCACCAGCACGGTGAGCTTCTGGCCCACGAGCTTCTTGTTCTGCTCGCGGTTGATGCGCTTCTGGATGGCCATCACTTCGCGCCAGCGGCGCTCGATGGTCTTCGCCGGGACCTTGTTCGGCAGGTCGAACGCGGCGGTGTTCTCCTCGTCCGAGTACTGGAACACGCCCAGACGCTGGAAGCGCTGCTCCTTCACGAACTCCTTCAGGAGCTCGAAGTCCTCTTCCGTCTCACCCGGCAGGCCGACGATGAGCGAGGTGCGCATCACCAGGTTCGGCACGCGCTCGCGCAGCTTGCCCAGCAGCTTCTTGAGGAACTCCGAGTTGCGGCCGCGCTTCATGGACAGGAGCAGCTTGTCGCTGGCGTGCTGCACCGGCATGTCCAGGTACTTGGCGATCTTCGGCTCGGTGGCGATGACGTCGATGAGCTCGTCCGGGAACACGCGCGGGTAGGCGTAGTGCAGGCGGATCCACTTCACGTCCACCTTCACCAGCTCCTTGAGCAGCTCGTGGAGCTTCGGCTTGCCGGGCAGGTCATGCCCGTACGCCGTCAGGTCCTGCGCGACGAGGTTCAGCTCCTGCACGCCGCTGTCCGCCAGGTTCCGCGCCTCCGCCACGATGTCCTGCACCGTGCGTGAGCGCTGGCCGCCGCGCAGCGTGGGGATGATGCAGAACGCGCAGGCGTTGTCGCAGCCCTCGGAAATCTTGAGGTACGCCGTGTACTTCGGCATCGAGTTGATGCGCGGCGTCTCCGCGTTGTGGATGTAGTCCGGATCCGGAATCACCTGGCGCGGCGTGGCCTCCGCCGCCAGCAGGTCGCCAATCTGGGCGTACGCGCTGGTGCCCAGGAAGTGGTCCACCTCCGGCATCTCCTGCGACAGCTCCTGGCCGTAGCGCTGGGACAGGCAGCCGGTGACGACGAGCGTCTTGCACGCGCCCGACTTCTTCAGCTCCGCCATCTCCAGGATGGAGTCCACCGACTCCTGCTTCGCCGGCCCGATGAAGGCGCACGTGTTGACCACGATGACCTCGGCCTCCGAGGCCTCCTGCACGAGCGAATAGCCACGCGTTCGCAGCGTGCCCAGCATCACCTCGGAGTCCACCCGGTTCTTCGGGCAGCCGAGGGTCATCATGTACAGGCTCTTGGTCTCTTCCACGCGCGTCTACCGCTTTCCCAGTTGCGTCCGCTCGAAGTGGTCCGCACTCCAAACGAAGTTGATGATGGCGCCGTTCGAGTAACCGATGTTCAGCGCCCCGTCTTCTTCCAGCTCCACCGAGGTGGCGCGACCCAGCGCACAGGTGGCGGCCGGCCAGTCGAGCACCCGCTGGGCTGTCTTCCCTGACACCACATAGAGCCCCATCCGGAGCTCGTCGTCGGAGTCGCATTGACCCTCGACGGCATAGGGATTCTTCCCGGTGAGCACGGTAACGACCGGCCGTCCGTCCGGCAGGCTCAATGCTTCCGGCAGGTTCACGCCCATCTTCGAAGCGTCCACCGCGTTGGGCGCCACCAGCTCGCGCAGCGAGCCGGGCGTGAGGGGCGCGTCGCCCTGGGCCCAGTTGGGGTAGCTGAGCATGCCCCAGCCCAGCCAGCCGGTGGGGGCCGCCTCCAGGGCGGTGACGCTGGCGGGGGGCTTGAGCTTGAGGTTCTTGCGCGCCTCGTCCGGCAGGCGCAGCGCTTCCCCCTCCGCCATGGTGCCGCCCTTGCAGTTGGACACCGGCACGACCTTGGCGCCCACCTGGTCCTGGTCCTCGTAGGTGATGCAGAGGTCCATGACGAGCGGATCCACCGCGGGGAAGCGGGGCAGGGCGCGCACGGGAATCATCGCCACCACTGACAGCGTGTCCCCCTGGCGGTGCACCGCGGCGTTCACCAGCCCCTGCGCGAACCTGGGCGTGTTGCTCTCAGTCCCGGAGGTGCGCTGGCCGTCGAAGGCGAAGCGGTAGGTGTAGCCCGTGGCGGTGGTGCCGGAGTCCGGGAAGTAGAGGGTGAGGGTGATGATGTCACCCGCGAGCAGCTGGTTGTCCGTGGCCTCCACGCCCACGAAGAGCGTGTCCTTGCGCCAGCCCACCCGGGCGGAGAAGTTCGCGGTGGCGCCCTCGGTGGACAGCGGCTTGAGCACCAGCGGCGAGCCGAAGTCCTTGAGCCCCTTCTCCGGCCGGGGTGCCTTCTTGAGCACGGGCACCGGCTTGCTGGGCCGGGGCGCCGCGTCCTGCGCGAGCGAGGCGGTGGCGAGGAGCAGACAGAGGGGCAGGGGGGCCAGACGGGCGGCGTGCATGGCGAAGGGGCGCCTCTAGTCGCGGAAGTTGGTGAACTGCATGTCCAGGCTGAGGCGGTCCTGCTCCTTGCGGAACAGCGCCATGGCCTCCTGCAGGTCGTCCCGGTTCTTGCCCGTGACACGGAGCTGATCCGCCTGGATGGAGCCCTGCACCTTGATCTTCGACTCCTTGAGGACCTTGATCAGCTCCTTGGACTTCTCCACCGGGATGCCCTGCTGGAGCTTGATGGGCTGCTTGACGTTGGACAGGCCCGTCTTCTCGATATCGCCGAACTCCAGCACGCGCAGGCTGATGCCGCGCTTGGCCAGCTTGCCGAGCAGGACCTCCTTGGCGGCCTGGAGCTTCTCCTCGCTGTTGGTCTTCAGCGTGAGCGCGGAATGGTCCGGGGCGATGTCGATTTCGGCCTTCACGCCCTGGAAGTCGTAGCGGGTGCTGAGCTCCTTGCGGGTCTGATTGACCGCGTTGTCGAGTTCAGCCAGATCGATTTTGGAGATGACGTCGAAGGAGGGCATGGGGGGAACCTTTTCGCGCCCTTAACATACCTACACCCTGACGACCAAGGGCACCACCAGGGTGCGCCGGGAGGTGTGCTGCTTGAAGGCCCGCTTCACCGCCTTCACCAGCTCCTCCCGCACCAGGGCATCGTCCCCCCGGAGCAGGGGGGTGAGCTCCTCGAAGAAGGCCCGCGCGTCCTGGGCCACCCGGGCCAGCACGCCCTGCTCGTCCGGGCTGAGGCCCTGGCCGGACAGCTGGGGCCCCGCCACCAGCGCCTGGGTGTCGCGCCTCAGCACCACCGCCGCGGCCACCACGCCTGTCTCCGCCAGCCGGTTGCGCTCCACCAGCGTCTCCTGCGTCACCACCCCGTCCCCGGAGCGCTCCATCATGATGCGCCCTGAAGGCACGCTGCCAGTGAAGCGGCCCCGTCCCTCCTCGAACGTCACCACGTCCCCGTCGTGGGCCAGCAGCAGGCCCTCCGCCGCCATGCCGGCCTCGCGCGCGGTGGTCAGGTGTCGGTGCAGGTGCCGGACTTCCCCATGCACGGGGATGAAGTTCCGGGGGCGGATCAACTCCATCACCCGGCGCTGCTGGGGGCGGCTGGCGTGTCCGGAGACGTGCACGCCGGGCTCCACCTGCGCGTAGACGATGCGGGCGCCGCGCCAGTGGAGCTGGTCGAGCAGCGCGCCCACGGAGCGCTCGTTGCCGGGGATGGGCCGGGCGCTGACGATGACGGTGTCGCCGGGCTCCAGGCGCACGGGCCCATCCCCATTCGCCAGCTGGGTGAGGCCCGCGCGCGGCTCGCCCTGCGCGCCCGTGGTGAGCACCGCCACGCGGTGGGGCGCGAGCTTGGGCACGTTGTCCAGGTGCACGAAGAGCGAGTCGGGCACGTCCAGGTAGCCCATCTCCCGCGCCAGCTCCACGTTGCGCACCATGCTGCGGCCCTGGAGCGCGACGAGCCGGCCGGTGCGCTCGCACAGGTCCAACAGGTGCCGGACGCGGTGGAGGTTGGAGGAGAACTGGGCCACGACGATGCGGCCCTTCGTCTCATGGAAGAGGCGCTCGAAGGTGGTCTGCACCACGCGCTCGCTGCCGGTCTCGTCCACGTGCTCGGAGTTGGTGGAGTCCGACAGCAGGCACAGCACGCCTTCGTCGCCCGCCTCGCCCCAGCGCTCCAGGTCCGTCTTGAGGCCGTCGATGGGGTCGGGGTCCAGCTTGAAGTCGCCGGTGTGGATGACGGTGCCTTCGGGTGAGCGCACGATGAAGCCCACCGCGTCCGGCACGGTGTGCGTCACGCGCGTGGCCTCCACGTTGAAGACGCTGCCCACGGGGAAGGGCGTGCGCGGCTCGATTTCGCGCAGGTCCGCCTTCACGCCCAGTTCTTCCAGGCGCTGACGCGCGAGCGCGAGCGTGAAGCGTGTGCCGTAGATGGGGACCGGAATGTCGCCCAGCAGGTAGGGGAGCGCGCCGATGTGGTCCTCGTGCCCGTGCGTGAGGAGCACGCCCTTGAGCTGGGCCGCGTTGCGCCGCAGGTGCGTGAAGTCCGGGACGATGATGTCCACACCGGGCATTCCCGACGAGGGGAACATCAAGCCGGCGTCGATGAGCAGCATCTCCCCACGACAGGCGAGCACCATGGCGTTGAGTCCGATTTCGCCAAGGCCGCCCAGAGGGATGACGTGGAGCATGTGCCCGGAAGTCTAAGGGCCCGGCCCCTCCAGTGCGTAGGAATCCGCACACCCCACCACCGCGAGCCACCGCCCGCCTGCTTGACGGTTTCAAACTAAAGGCTTAGTTGTATTTGAACTAAGGGTTTAGTTCGAAGCCGGGAGGCCATGCCCGTGACGAAGCCGCCGTCCGTCGAGGAGTCCAAGCCGCTCACGCCCGTGGAGCTGGAGCTGATGCAGCTCGTGTGGAGGCTGGGGGAGGTGAGCGTGGCGGACGTGCTCGCGGCGCTGCCGCCGGAGCGCAAGCTGGCCTACACGTCGGTGTCCACGGTGCTGCGCATCCTGGAGCAGAAGGGCGTGGTGCAGAGCCGCAAGGAGGGGCGGGGGCACCTGTACTCGGCGCGGCTGTCCCGCGAGGACTACGAGGCCCAGAGCGTGCGCCACCTGGTGGCGACGGTGTTCGACGGGACTCCGTCGTCGCTGGTGGCGCGGCTGGTGGAGGCGGTGCCGCTGTCTCCAGAGGAGGTGGAGCAGATCCGCAAGCTGCTGGGGCGCAAGGGAGGCCGGGGATGAGCGCCGCGTTCCGGGATGTGCTGGCCGCGTACCTCACGGCGGCGGTGCTGGTGGCGGTGGGTTTCGGGCTGCTGCGCGCGGCGCTGGCGTTGGGGATGGAGCGGAGGTTGGACGCGCGGCAGACGCTGCGCGTGGGGCGGGTGACGCTGGGGTTGGCGGTGCTCCTGCCGTTCGTGGCGCTCGCGGCGCGGGAGTGGGTGCCGTCGGCGCCGCTCTTCAAGTTCGAGCGGTCCCTGGTGAGCTACGCCGCGCCGCTGGCGCCTGTCGAAGCACGGCCCGTGCTCGGCGCCGTGCCGGAGACGCGGTCCTCGGGCGCGGGCCTGCCGTGGGTGATGGTCGGGGTGCTGTCTCTTATAC
>NZ_RAWN01000302.1:0-7960 GCF_003668895.1 Corallococcus sp. AB045 | reverse complement strand
CTGATCCACGCCGTCCCCGCCGGAGCGCCCTCGCGCCGTCTGGACCTGGATGGCGCGCTCAACGACGAGCAGCGCGCGGCCGTCGAAGCAGGGGAGGGGCCTGTGCTCGTGATCGCCGGGGCAGGCTCCGGCAAGACGCGCACGCTCACGTACCGCGTGGCGCGCATGCTGGAGCGGGGCGTCCCGCCGTCGTCGCTGCTGCTGCTCACGTTCACCAACAAGGCCGCGCGCGAGATGATCCGCCGCGTGGAGGAGCTGGCCGGCGGCTTCGCGGACGTGGGCAGTCTCCTCGGCGGCACCTTCCACCACGCGGCGCACGTGCTCCTGCGCCAGCACGCGGGCGCGCTGGGCTTCTCCACCGGCTTCACGGTGCTGGACCGCGAGGACGCGCGCGACCTGATGGCCACGTGTCTGGCGGAGCGGAAGCTGCGCAGCGACAAGCGCTTCCCGCGTCCGGACGCGCTGTTGGACCTGGTCTCCCTTGCCACCAACCTCCAGCAGCCCGTGTCTCAGGTGCTGGTGGACCGGCGCAGGGAGATGCTGCCCGTGGCCCCGGAGGTGTTCGCCACCGCGCGCCGCTTCCAGCAGCGCAAGGCGCAGCTGCACCTGATGGACTACGACGACCTGCTGGCGCACCTGAAGCGGCTCCTGGAGGACCACCCGTCCATCCGCGCGGAGCTCACCGGGCGCTTCCAGGGCGTGCTCGTGGACGAGTACCAGGACACGAACCGCCTCCAGGGCGACCTCGTGGACCTGCTCGTGGGCGAGCGCCGCAACCTCACCGTCGTGGGCGACGACTGCCAGTCCATCTACAGCTTTCGGGGCGCGGAGTTCACCAACATCATCGACTTTCCCCAGCGCTACCCCGGCTGCGGCATCTATCCGCTCACGCGCAACTACCGCTCCACGCCCCAGGTGCTGCGGCTGGCCAACGCCGTCATCGCGCGCAACACCCGCCAGTTCCCCAAGGCGCTCGTGTCCGACGGCGCCCCCGGCCCCGTGCCCCAGGTGGTGCCCACCCGCGACGTGAAGGCCCAGGCCGCCTTTGTCGCCGAGCGCATCCTGGAGCTGCGCGCCCGGGGTGAGCGTTTGGAGTCCATGGCGGTGCTGTACCGCGCCCACCTGCACTCGCTGGAGCTCCAACTGGAGCTGACGCGCCACGGGCTGCCGTTCCGAGTGCGCTCCGGGGTGCGCTTCTTCGAGCAGTCCCACGTCAAGGACGCGCTCGCCAACCTGAGATGGGCGCACAACCGGACCGACGAGCTGGCCTTCAAGCGGCTCGCGCGGCGGCTCACCGGTGTGGGCACCGCCAGCACGGAACACCTGTGGACCGCCCTGGCCGCGCTGCCCCCGGAGCTGTCCCTCGCGGACGCGCTGGCCCACCCGGAAGTCCAGGCCCAGGTGCCGCGCAAGGCGCAGGCCGGCTTCCAGCGCTTCCAGACCCTGATGACCAGGCTGTCCGCTGGAGGGGGCCAGAGCCCGGGGAGCCCGGGCGCGCTGCTCGCGGAGGTGCTGGCGGCGCGCGAGCCCCCGGCCACCCCGGACGGGGCGGACCCCCGCGCGGAGGACCTGCGCCAGCTCCAGGAGTTCGCCGGCCGCTTCGAGGACGTGCCCCGCTTCCTGTCCGCCATCGCCCTGGTGGCCGAGTTCTCCGCCCGGGCCGCCCTGGAGGGCGAAGGCGAGGCCCCGGACGACGTGCTCACCCTCACCACGGTCCATCAGGCCAAGGGGCTGGAGTGGCGGACCGTCTTCGTGCTGGGCCTCACCGACGGGCGCTTCCCCCTGTCGCTCGCCACGCGCGACCCGGAGAACGAGGAGGAGGAGCGCCGCCTCTTCTATGTCGCCGTCACCCGGGCCCGGGAGGCGCTGTGGCTCGTGTACCCCCACACCTCGCTGCCCCGGGAGGACGGACGGCTGCTGCTCACCCCGTCCCGCTTCCTGGCCGAGCTGCCGGGGGGCCCTGACGCGGTGTGTGACACCCTGCCGCCCCCGGAGCCCGACGGGCCGATCCGCCTGCGCGACCTGGGGCCGGATCCCGACCGGGAGCTGTAGGCCGGGCCCGGAATCAGCCCACCTGGTGGGCAGGCTGGCCAGAACTACAGTCAGGGAGGAAGCGTCCGCCTAGAAACGCGCACGCGACGCCTCGACGTGCTAGAGAGTGAGGACGGGCGCGGCCTCTCCCCCTGAGCCGTGCACGTTGACCTTCATGGCGGACAGACCTCGCATCGTCGGGATTGACCTGGGCACCACCAACACCCTGGTGGCGTCCGTGCGCAACCGCATCCCGAAGATCGTCCCCACGGACCGCGGCAACCTCATCCTGCCCTCCGTGGTCGCGCTGTCCGCCAAGAACGACCTGCTGGTCGGCGGCGTCGCCAAGGATCAGATGGTGACCAACCCCAAGAACACGCTCTGGGGCACCAAGCGTCTGATCGGCCGCAAGTACCATTCGAAGGCGGTGGAGGACCTCAAGGGGTACTTCCCCTACGACATCGTCGAGGACGCCAACGGGGACACCGCCGTCACCCTGGGCGGCAAGCTCTACACGCTGCCGCAGGTCTCCAGCTTCGTGCTGTCGCAGCTGAAGACCATCGCCGAGCAGTTCCTGGGCGGCCCCATCGACGCGGCCGTCATCTCCGTCCCCGCGTACTACAACGACAACCAGCGCAACGCGGTGAAGGAGGCCGGGCGGCTGGCCGGCTTCGACGTGAAGCGCATCGTCAACGAGCCCACCGCCGCGGCGCTGGCCTACGGGTTCAACCGGGGCCTGGATCAGAAGGTCCTCGTTTATGACCTGGGCGGCGGCACCTTCGACGTCAGCGTGCTGCACCTGGCCGGCAACGTCTTCGAGGTGCTGGCCACGGGCGGCGACTCCTTCCTGGGCGGCGCGGACTTCGACAACCGCATCATGGAGTACGTGCTGGAGCGCTTCCGCGACGAGACCAAGGTCGACCTGACCGAAAGCCCCATCGCCCTCCAGCGCATCAAGAACGCCGCCGAGGCGGCGAAGATCGACCTGACGCTCATCCCGAACGTCGTCATCGACCTGCCCTACATCGAAGAGCGCAAGGGCAAGCCGCTGGACCTGCGCATCCCGCTGACCCGCGACTACCTCAACAACCTCACCGGCGACCTGGTGGACCGCACCTTCGACATCTGCGACCGCGTGCTCGCGGAGAAGGGCATCAGCCGCTCGGAGATCGACGAGATCATCCTGGTGGGCGGCCAGAGCCGCATGCCGCTGGTGCAGCAGAAGATCCAGGCCCACTTCGGCAAGGCCCCGCGCAAGGGCGTGCACCCGGACGAGTGCGTGGCGCTGGGCGCCGCGCTGCTGGGGGATTCGCTGGGCAGCATCGACGCGGTGACGCTGCTGGACGCGCTGTCCATGCCCATTGGCTACGCGATGCCCAACGGCCGCGTGAAGCGCATCATCGAGAAGAACTCGCTGATCCCCATGGTGAAGAGCTTCCGCCTGCCGCCGCCGCAGCAGCCGGGCGCGCAGTTCATCGAGCTGGACATCTACCAGGGCGACAGCGACCTGATGGTGGACAACGAGTACCTGGGCACCGTCCGCGTGCCGGCCGCAGCCGCGGGCCGGAAGATCGACTTCCGCCTCACCGAGGAGTGTCTCCTCCAGGTGCAGGTGGAGGACGCGAGCGGCATGTCGCGCAAGGTGGATCTGGCCACCCGCGACACGCCCGAGCAGTTGAAGAAGGCCCTGCAGGAAGTCGCCTCGCGCAACACGCCGGCTGCTCCGTCGAGCAGCAGCGGGCCGAGCGACGACCGCGGCCTCTTCTCCAGCATCAAGAGCATCTTCCGTAGGGGGTAGGGAGGCGCGATGCCGAAGTTTCCGTCGAAGGAATGGCTGGACGAAGCCGTCCGGCTCACCAATGCAGATCCGGAGTGCGCCATCGCCGGCAAGGGATGGAAGGGCGACTTCGGGGCCGTCATCGAGGCGGAGAAGGGCAAGCTGGACACGTCCTTCGTCATCCACGTGGAGCCCGGGGACTGCGACATCAAGCGGGCCCGTGTGCTGTCGGATCCGGACGACCTGGACGAGCTGGAGCCGGTGTACCTGGCCCGCGCGCCGTACTCCGTCTGGAAGCAGCTCCTGCTGGGCACGCTGGACCCGGTGGAGGCGGTGCTCAAGCGCCGCATCTCCATGCGGGGGGACCTGCAGCCGCTCATCGAACGCATGCGCTACAAGGGCATCGCCGACCGCGTCTTCGCCGCGCTGAAGACCGAGTTCCCCGACGGCCCCTGAGGGCCAGAGGACCGCCACCATGGGCATCCGGGACGACTTGAAGAAGCAGGCGCTGGGG
Organism: Corallococcus sp. AB045; assembly: GCF_003668895.1. NCBI lineage: Bacteria > Pseudomonadati > Myxococcota > Myxococcia > Myxococcales > Myxococcaceae > Corallococcus > Corallococcus sp. AB045. The sequence continues at coordinate 3,638 of NZ_RAWN01000302.1, read as the reverse complement.
CTGTCCAGCATGGCCATGGAGAAGCTCATGGCCGACGAGAAGCGCGCCATGGCCCTGGCCCAGGCCATTGGCCGCGTCCAGCGCGGCAAGCAGGCCCTGGACCGCGGGCAGGAAGAGGTCATGAAGGCCCTGCACTTCGCGCCGAAGGGGGACTTCAAGGCCGTGGGGAAGCAGCTCGCGGGCCTCAAGCGCCGCCTGCGCGAGCTGGACGAGAAGCTGGAGGCGCTGTCGGAAGAGTCCTCCTAGAAAAGGCGTTGACACCTGCGCAGGCGAATGGCATTTACCGCCGCGTTCGTTGCGCAGCGGTCGCGCGGCGGGCGGCACAGACAGCAGGGCGCGTAGCTCAGCGGTAGAGCACTGCCTTCACACGGCAGGGGTCGCAGGTTCGAAACCTGCCGCGCCCACTCAAGAAAGGCCGTGAGTCCTCAGGGGCTCACGGCCTTTCGCTTTTCCACCTCCTGACAGTCGCCGTTCGCCGGGCGGAGCCGCCCGTTGGCTGCCGCACGCGGCCGGGCCGCAGTGTCGGGTTCCGGCGCAATCGGCGGGGGCGGGGCGTGGCCGGCGATCCGCGGTCTGTGCGACCTTCACGGCCGTGCCCAGGACATTGCGATTCACGTGGGATCAGCAGGGACGGGCGGTCGTGAGTGGCCTGCCGCCCGACGACGTGCTGGCGGACTACCTCGCCCAGGAGCTGCGGCCGGATGCGAACCGGGCGCAGGGGATGCTGCGCGAGCTGGCGGCGCTGCGGCAGGGACAGCGGGAGCGGTGGGACGTCACCGGGGAGACCTGGAGCGTGGAGCTCAACCGGGCCCGGGCCTCCATCCACAGCGAGGTGGCCATCCCCGGCCGCTCCCAGGATCTGCCCCTGGAGGAGTTCGAGGACGCCATCCGCTCCTGGCTGGAGTTCATGGAGCTCTCAAGAGCCCACTGAAAAAAGAGGCCCGAGCCCCCATGTGCTTCGAGGGCCCGGGCCCGGAGCCCCACACCCCATGGGACCCACAGCCGGAAAAAGTCTGGTTCCGCGGGAGCGTCAGCTCTTCGCGGGGGCCGCCGCGTCGCGGCTCACGTCTGAAGTCGCCTCACCATTGGGCGCGTGCGGAGGCGTGTTCCGGGCCTTCACCAGCGAGGCCACGATGCTGCCGCCCAGCACCAGCGCGATGACGCCCAGGGAGACGGCCGGGGACAGGTGCACCACGTCCACCAGCGCCATCTTCGCGCCCACGAAGACGAGCACGCCGGACAGGCCGACCTTCAGGTAGGAGAACTTCTCCATCGCCCCGGCCATCAGGAAGAAGAGCGAGCGCAGGCCCAGGATGGCGAAGATGTTCGACGTGAAGACGATGAACGGGTCGCGCGTCACCGCGAAGATGGCGGGAATGGAGTCCAGCGCGAAGAGCACGTCGGACGCCTCCACCAGCATCAGCGCCATCAGCAGCGGCGTCGCCAGCTTGCGGCCGTTCTCCACCGTGAGGAAGTGCTGCCCGTCGAAGTGCGGCGTGGACGGGATGACCCGCCGGGCGGTGCGCATCAGCCAGCCGTCCTCCGGGTGCTCCTCGTGGTTGCGCTGGATGAAGAGCTTCACGCCCGTGATGATGAGGAAGGCGCCGAAGACGTAGATGAGCCAGTGGAAGCGCTCCAGCATCGCCACGCCCGCGAAGATCATCGCCGCGCGCAACACCAGCGCGCTCAGGATGCCCCAGAAGAGGACCCGGTGCTGGTACAGGGCCGGGACCTTCATCGTGGAGAAGATGACGACGAAGACGAAGATGTTGTCGACGGAGAGCGACTTCTCGATGAGGTAGCCGGTGAGGAACTCCATGCCCGGCCCGGCGCCGTAGCGCCACCACAGGAAGGCGTTGAACACCAGCGACAGGCTCACCCACACCGCGCTCCAGGCCCCGGCCTCCTTGAAGCTCACCGTGTGAGCCTTGCGGTGGAACACACCCAGGTCCAGCGCGAGCATCGCGAAGACAAATGCGATGAAGCCGCCCCACATGATGGGGCTGCCGATGGTTTGGAATGATTCCAAGACGTTCACCTGGGAAAGGCACGGGGAGCCAACCCCTCTCAAATAGGAGGGCGGGCTATCTTCGGCAAATAGAGAATCCGGACGCGATACTTCGGGAAAACGGAAGTATCACCGGAGGCAGGCGTCCCGCCGGGGGCTCTGGCGGCCCTTGTCGCCAGGGGAAGTGTTCACTTCCTCCGCGGTTTGAAAGACCCCGGCTGGAGAACGCTTTCACCGGGCCGTTGAGACCAGCCGAGCGCTCGAACCGCCCGTGGCACGTGCGCCCGGAGGCGTGGAGCGTGGGTGACGAGGCCGCCGGCGAAGGCGTCGCGGCCGTTGCCCGTCTCGAGGGCCCCCGTGCACGGAAACCCCCTGCCCGATGCGGAACCGATTTGTCTTCACGTCCAGCGCGCTGCTGCTGGCGCTTCATGCTTTTGGTTGTGGCGCGAGCCCCGAAGGCGACACGACGCCCCCGACCGACGAGGTGAGCACCCCCGCGCCCAGTCCTGCCCCTGGCGTCCCTGCCACGCCCACGCCGGCCCCCGAGCCGGAGGGCACGCCGGAGCCCGTCCCCTCGGAGACGGAGGCCCCGCCGGACCCCACGGTGCCCACGCCCACGCCCACCGCTCCGCCGGAGGACACGCCGGCCCCCGCTCCTTCGGGTGTGGACGGCTTCGGCGTGACGATGCTGTACCCCTCACTGCCGGGCGGTGAGTCCTGGGCGCTCGCCGACAACGCGACGGCGGACAAGCGCTTCGATCCCCAGGGCACCATCACGCGCAACGCGGACGGCTCCTGGAAGATGAAGAGCACGAAGGTGCGCATGAGCGCCTTCCCGGCCTCGGGCTACGACGCGAAGCAGATCTCCACGTATGACCGCGACGTGCTGGCGAGCCGTGGCTACATGCAGGCGGCCAACGACTGGAAGAACATCGAGATGACCGGCTTCGTGAAGGTCAACGCGGTGAACAACAACCAGGACAACTTCGCCTGGTACGCGCGCGGCGGGAAGCACAACGACAACAACTCCGGCTGCGAGGGCAGCAGCTACAAGGGCGGCCTGCACTACGACGGCCGCGTGCGCTGGGAGAAGGAGACCTGGCACGTGTCCTACGACCAGGCGCCGTACAAGCCGGCCACCTCCGCGCTGAAGGGCCGTTGGGTGGGCTTCAAGGCCGTCATGCACAACGTGCCGGGTGCGAAGGGCGGGGACGCGGTGAAGCTGGAGCTGTACCTCAACGACAACGCCGACAAGGTCACCTGGACCAAGGTCTACGACATGACCGACGACGGGAAATGGGGCGGGGACGCCCAGCACTGCGGTGGCTCCGTGGGCGCCATGCCCATTACCTGGGGCGGCCCCATCGCCACGTTCCGCTGGGACAACGCCACGGACGTGGACTTCAAGTGGCTGAGCGTCCGGGAGATCTGTACCGCACCGGATTGTTGAGACACCAGGTTGGTTGTAATCAGGCCGCCTGCTTCGACTGCATCAGCGCTCGCCGGGCCTGACTCGGCGAGCGGAAATGGTGGCGCTCCAGCAGCCAGTGCTCGTTGTACCGGTGGGCCCACTCCAGCAGCGCCTGTCGGAGTGCCTCCACGGTGGAGAAGGTGCGTACCCAGAGCAGTT
>NZ_RAWN01000301.1:0-7967 GCF_003668895.1 Corallococcus sp. AB045 | reverse complement strand
GCCCATGCCCACCCGCGTCCTGCTCATCGATGACGACACCCGGATGTTCGAGTTGCTCGCGGAGTACCTCGGGCAGAACGGCATCACCGTCAGCCACGCGCCCGACGGGGGCCGGGGGCTGGCGGCGCTGGAGGCGAACGCCTACGACGCCGTGCTCCTGGACGTGATGATGCCGGGCATGGACGGCCTGGAGGTGTGCAAGCGCATCCGGGCGAAGAGCCGCATCCCGGTGCTGATGCTCACCGCCAAGGGCGACGAGACGGACCGCGTGGTGGGGCTGGAGCTGGGCGCGGACGACTACCTGCCCAAGCCCTTCGGCCCGCGCGAGCTGCTCGCCCGCCTGCGCGCGGTGCTGCGGCGGGCGCAGCCGGCGGCGGTGGCGGACCGGCTCGAGTCGAGCGGGGTCTCCATCGACGTGTCCGGGCGCGAGGTGAAGGTGGAGGGGCGCGCGGTGGAGCTGACGGGCCTGGAGTTCGACCTGCTGCTCGCGCTGGTGCGGCGCGCGGGCCGGGTGATTCCCCGCGACGCGCTCCTGGGCGAGGCGGGCCGCAACGACACGGTGGTGAGCGAGCGCACGGTGGACGTGCACATCTCCCACCTGCGCCAGAAGCTTGGGGACGTGGGCACGCGCCTCATCAAGACGGTGCGCGGCGTGGGCTACGTCTTCGCCAAGGAGGGCGCCTGATGGGCTGGGGCCACCACCACTGGCCGCCTCCTCCCGAGGACGAGCCCTGCGGGCCGGAGCTGCGGCGGAGGTTCGGCCGCCACGCCCAGGCCCATGCCCGCCGCCGGCGCATGTTCCACCTGGGCCGGCTGGGCTCGTACGTGCAGGCGCGGCTGCGGCGGCGGCTGTTCGTCATGTTCGGGCTCACCATCCTGGTGACGGTGCTCGTGGTGTCGTGGGTGATGAACCTGACGGGCGGCAACAGCTGGCGGCAGGAGACGGAGCGCATCCGCGCGTTCGTGGGTCACCAGTTCGCGGAGGTGTGGGACGCGCCCGCCGAGCGCGACGCCCTGATGCGGAGCATCTCCGACGACCTGGACGTGGACGTCGTGCTGACGGACCTGTCCGGCGCGGTGGTGGCCCGGGGCGGATCCCCGTGCTCGAAGCCGGACGCGACCCTCCCGGTGATGCGGCAGGACACGCAGCTGGGGTCGTTGCAGGCCTGCTACCTGCAGGCCCGCTCACGGGGCCCCTGGCGCGCCGTGCTGCCGCTGGGCATCGCGGTGCTGGTGCTGTGGACGGCGGCGGGCGGCATCTCGTTCCGGCTGGCGCGGCCGGTGGACACGCTGGTGAAGGCCACGCAGGAGCTGGGCGAGGGCCGCCTGGGCGCGCGGGCGAGCCTGGACCGCCACACCACCGGAGAATTCGCGGTGCTCGCCGAGTCCTTCAACGACATGGCGGCGCGCATCGAGAAGCAGCTGGCCGACCAACGCGAGCTGCTGGCGGCGGTGTCGCACGAATTGCGCACGCCGCTGGCGCGGCTGCGGGTGCTGACGGAGCTGCTGCGCGACGGCGGGGGCAACCCGCGCACATTGGACCAGGTGGACCGCGAGGTGGTGGAGCTGGACGCGCTGGTGGGCGAGCTGCTCGCCAGCTCCCGCCTGGACTTCGGGCAGCTCACGCCCAAGGCGCTGGAGGCGGGGGTGCTCGCGGCGCAGGCGCTGGAGCGCGTGGGGCTGTCCGCGACGCTGCTCCAGCCGGAGACGGACGACGTGGCGCTGCTGGCGGACGCGACGCTGCTGGGCCGGGCGCTGGTGAACCTGCTCGACAACGCGCGCAAGCACGGCGTGGGCGTGGAGGCGCTGCGCATCCAGGAGCACGGAAAGGAGCACCTGGCCTTCAGCGTGGAGGACCGGGGCCCGGGGCTCCTGCCCGGCGAGGAGAAGCGCATCTTCCAGCCGTTCTACCGGAAGGACCGGGGCGGCGAGGCGCGCGAGGCAGGCTCACTGGGGCTGGGGCTCGCGCTGGTGCAGCGAATCGCCCGGGCCCACGGAGGTGAGACCTTCGCGGAGAACCGGCCCGCCGGAGGCGCGCGCGTGGGCTTCACGGTGCGCAAGGCCGGACCGCCGGGTCCGGTGACCAACGCCCACGGGTGAAGGGGCCGCGCGGGCAGCCCCCTCCCCTTGGGACTACTGCTTCGCCTGCGCGTCCGTCGCGGCGAAGGAGAACGTCGCCTCCGCGGGCGCGCCGTCCTTCACGGTGACTTCCGCCGTCTTCGTGCCCAGCGTCTCGTGCCACGCCTCCAGCGTGTACGTGCCCGCGGGCAGGCCCGTCAGCGTGAAGGCGCCGTCCGCGCCGGTGGTGGTGAAGTACGGGTTGGGGTTGCTCACCACGTAGGCCGTCATCCACGGGTGCACGTCGCACTTGAGGCGCATCACCTCCGAGTCCGAGGGCATCGGCTTCTGCACCGGCGCTCCCATGGGCGGCTGCGCGACGTTGAACAGGGGCTTCGTGCCCACCACGCCGCGCACGTTGTGCAGCGTGCCGTCGCTGTTCTTGAACACCACCTGCTGGCCCGCCACCGCGCCCTGCACGCGCGGCACGTAGGTGCACTTGACCTGGTCCACCTCCACCGGAGTGGACGGCGCCGCGGGCGCCCCCGCGACCGACCCCTTCACGCGCACCAGCACGTTCTGGAGCTTGCCGTCCTTCACCAGCACGGACTGCTCCTTCTCCGGCCGTCCGTCACACGCGGGGTCGACGCTGGGCGCCAGGTCCGCCATCACCGGCGGCGTGCCGGTGAACGACACCGTGCCCTTCACCACGCCGTTGCCCGCGGGCGCCGCAGGGGCTGCCGCCTCGCCTGCCCCCGCTCCCGCCGTGGGGGCCGGGGGCACGGCCTGCTGCGTGGGGGCCGCCGGACGCTCGGCGGGGGGCGCGGGCGCCTCCTCCTTCTTGCACGCGGGTAGGGCCAGGAGCCCCGCGACACCGACCATCGACAAGCCAAACAGACGCAGCTTCATGAGGCGGTCTCCTCTGGAGGATATTTCGTGATGCGGTGCCCGCCGTCGTAGTGGAAGGCACCGGGCAAGTCCATCGACACACGGCGCACGGCTACTCGCGGCGGCTCACGCTGAACGCGGCCAGCCCCACGAACACGGCCGCGAACGCCAACAGCGCGGGCACCTCCCACCCCACCGTCGCTCCACCCTGCGAGCCCACCGCCAGCGACGCCTGCGCCCCGTACAGCGCGCGGCGCACGCCCTCCACGGAGAAGCGCATCGGGTTGAGCGTCATCACCCACGACAGCACCGGCCCCGCGCCCTTCACCGGGAACATGGCCCCGGAGAGCACCCACATGGGCAGCATCACCAGGCTCATCACCGCGTGGTAGCCCGCGCTCGACTTCACCCACCAGGCGAGCGCCATGCCCATGCCGGTGAGCGCCAGCGCGGACAGCACCATCACCGCCGCGAGCAGCGGGTAGTCCACCGCCTTCACGTCCACGCCCGCCAGCGGCGCGAAGAGCAGGAACAGCGACGCCTGCATCAGCGCGATGGTGGACGACCCCAGCGCCTTGCCCAGCACCACCGCCAGCCGCGAGCCCGGCCCCGCCAGCACCGCCTGGAGGAAGCCCTCCTTGCGGTCCTCGATGACGGTGATGGTGGCGAAGATGGCGCTGAAGAGCACCACCATGGTGACGACGCCCGGAAAGAAGAACTGCTGGTAGCCCAGCCCCTGCGCGCCCTCCACGCGGAAGGAACCCGCGAAGCCGGAGCCGATGACGAACCAGAACAGGATGGGCTGCGCCAGCGCGCCCACCACCCGGCTGGGCTGCCGGAAGAAGCGCACCACGTCGCGCGAGAGCAGCACCCAGACGGTGGCCCACTGCAGCGCCAGCGTCCCCGGCTCCCGGCGGTGGGCCGGGGCGGCGGGTGCGTCGACGGACGCATCAACGGAGGAGGACGGAACAGGCACGGGGATGTCGGCGCTCATCGGCGTTTCCTCGGCGCGGGCGTGGGCGAGGGAGCATCCGCCCCCAGGGCCTTCCCGGTGAGCTGGAGGAACACGTCCGCCAGCGTGGGCCGGCGCAGCGACACGGAGGCGAACCGTCCCGGGGGGAAGGCCTCCACCAGCCGCGGCACCAGCGCGTGTCCCTGCGAAGCCTCCACCTGCACCCGCCCCTCCATCACCGTCGCCGCAAGCCCCAGCCGCTCCGTCACCTGCGCGGCCAGCGCCTCCGGCTCCGGGCCCTCCAGCGTGAGGATGTCCCCGCCCATGCGCGCGGCGAGCGCCCGGGGCGTGTCGCACGCCACCAGCTTCCCGGCGTCCAGCACCGCCAGCCGGTCGCACCCTTCCGCTTCATCCGCGCGGTGGGTGGTGAGCAGCACGGTGACGCCCTGCGCGTCGCGCAGCCGCTTGAGGTGCGTCCAGAAGGTGCGGAAGGCCGCCTCGTCCAGGCCCTGCGTGGGCTCATCCATCAGCACCACGCGCGGCTGGTGCACCAGCGCCCGTGCCAGCTCCAGCCGCCGGCGCATGCCGCCAGACCAGGTGCCCACCTTCTCATCGCCCCGGTCCTGCAGGCCGATGAGCGACAGCATCGTCTCCACGCGAGCCTTCGCGTCCGCGCCCGTGAGGCCGTACAGCCGCGCGCCCAGCAGCAGGTTCTCCCGGGCGGTGAGCAGGTCATCCAGGCTGCTTCTCTGGAAGATGATGCCCATCTGGCGCCGCAGCGCCGGGTCGCTCAGGGACAGCACCCTACCGGCGAAGTGCACCTGCCCCGCGTCCGGCGAAAGCAGGCCCGCGAGCAGCTGGAAGGTGGTGGACTTGCCGGCGCCGTTGGGCCCCAGGAGGCCCAGGATTTCGCCCGGCTGTACGGACAGCGACAGCCCGTCCACGGCGGTGCGCCCGCCGAAGCGGCGCGTGAGCCCCTCGATGCGCAAGAGCGGCGGGGGCGGGGTCGGAACGGAGGTGTCAGGCATGCGAAAGGCGGCCTTGCGCCCGGACGCCGCGCGAGGGCGCTAGCCGCGGGGGATGCGGTCCAGCGCCATCACGGCGAACAGGCCGGTGAGATACACGAGCGAATACAGGAACGTCTGGCGCGCCCAGGGCTTTCCCAGGTGCTTGAAGAAGCCCCACGCGCCCAGGCCCAGGAAGCCCAGCCCCAGCACCACCGCCGCGGCCAGGTACCACGTGCCGGCGATGTGCAGCTGGAAGGGCAGCAGCGTCATGGGCACCAGCGCCACCAGGTAGAGCACCACCTGCGCGCGGCCGGACTCGTCCCCGCGCTCCAGCGGAATGGATTTGAGGCCCGCGGCGGCGTACTCGTCCTTGCGGAACAGCGCGATGGCGATGAAGTGCGGCATCTGCCAGAGGAACATGATGGCGAACAGCGCGAAGCCACCCGCGTCCACCTGGTCCGTCACCGCCGTCCAGCCCATGAGCGGCGGCAGCGCGCCGGGAATCGCGCCCACCAGCATCGCCGCGGACGTGCGGGCCTTGAGCGGCGTGTAGGCCAGCACGTAGCTGAGCAGCGCGACGAGCCCCAGCACGCCGGTGAGCAGGTTGGCCCCCATCACCAGCGCGGGCAGCGACACCGCCGCCAGGGACAGGCCGAACCACAGCGCCGTGCTGGGGTCCATGCGCCCGGCGGGCAGCGGCCGGTTGCGCGTGCGCGCCATGAACTGGTCGCTGTGGCGCTCCCAATAGCAGTTGAACGCGTTCGCCGCGCCCACCGTGCCCGCCGTCGCCAGCAGCGTCACCAGCGCCCGCACCGGCGTGAAGTGCCCCGGGGCCAGGAACATGCCGCCCGCCGCGGTGATGAGCACCAGCGACGACAGCCTCGGCTTCGTGAGGGAGATCAGGTCGGACGCGGTGGACGACTGGGACAGGGCACGCGCGCTCAAGCGGACTCCAGCAGGTGGCCCCTGGACCGCGGTCGCTGCCGGTCAGGGGGGTGTTGGGTGGCCCCTCCCATACCGTCACCCGGGAGGGGTGGCAAGGCTGGGGCTCTCCGCCACATCAGCCTGCCTTGTCGCCCCCCGTCAAAAACGAAACGCCGCGAAGCCCTGCAAGGGGGCGTCGCGGCGTGGGGGACAGCGGGAGGCGGGGGTTCAGTTCCCCGCGAGCCGCTGCGCGTCGGTGAGGTACTCGCCCTTGGGCTCGCGCCGCACGTACTCCTGCGCCAGCGTCTTGACCTTGGCCGACTGCTTGGCGTCCTTGGAGAGCAGCTGCGCGTAGAAGTAGTAGACCGGCGAGTAGTTCTCGTCGGCCTGCAGGGCGCGCTGGAAGCTCTCGTCCGCCTTCGCCGTGTCGCCCTTGCCCTGGTAGACGCGGCCCAGCTCCGTGAGCGCGTTGGCGACGCGGTCCGGCTGGCCGAAGAACTCCTGGTTGGCCTTCTCCAGCTGCTCCTTCGCCTTGTCCCACTCCGAGCGCTCCCGGTAGATGGCGCCCATGGCGAGCCGGGCCTCCGGGTTCTTCGCCTTGGGGTCCTTCACCGCGCGCTGGTACTGCGCGAGCGCGTCCTCCAGCTTGTTCTGGCGGCGGTAGGCGTTGCCCAGCATCACCACCAGCTTGGGGCTGTCGCCCATCGTCTTGAGCGCGGTGACGAGCGCCTCGGAGGCCTCCTTCTCACCGCCCGGCTTGCCCATGAGGGCCTTGGCCAGCTCGACGTGGAACTGCGCGCGGCTGCCGTCCGCGCGGATGGCCTTGCGGATCTCCTCCGAGGCCGCGTCGAAGTTGCCCTCCGCCAGCAGGCGGCGGCCCTTGATGAGGTTCAGCTCCGGGTTCTGCTTGTCGAGCGCGAAGCCGGTCTCCTCCGCCTTCGTGACCTCCTGCTTCGCCTTGGCCGGATCCGCGGGCACGCCCGTGGCTTCCGTCAGCTTCTGCTGCATGTCCGGCTTGAGCGCGGGCATGGCCAGCGCCACGCGGGCGATGAGCAGCGAGCGCGCGAGCTGCGCGGCGGCGAGCTGACGCGGGCTGGGCGGGGGCTCCGCCTCCAGCAGCTTCTTGATGTCCCGGCTGGCCACCGCGTAGTTCGGCTCGTCCTGCTCCAGCATCAAGAGCGAGCGGCCCAGCAGCGACTCCGGGTGGTCCTTCTCGTAGCGCAGGGCGAAGTCGTAGTTCTTCCAGGCGGTGTTGTCCTGGCCCAGCCGGCGGTACGCCGCGCCCAGGCCCGCGTAGACGCGCGGGTCATCCGGCGCCAGCGCCTGCGCGCGCTCCAGGCTGTCACGCGCGCGCTCCAGGTCGCCCGCGTTCATCTGGATGAGGCCCAGCGTGAGGTACAGGAGCGAGGACGCCTTGTTCTGGTCGTTGAGCTCCTTGACCTGCGTCTCCAGCGAGGCCAGCGCGCCCTTGCCGTCACCGCTGTACGTCTTGATCAGCGCCTGCGCGGCGATGAGGTGGCTGGACAGCTCCTTGCCCTTCTGGGCCGCCGCCAGGTGCTCCTCGGCCTGCCGGCGCGCGTCGTCGCCGCCGCCGTGCTCACCCCAGCGGATGGCGTACGCGTACGCCAGGTAGCCGTGGGCCGCGGTGGAGTCCGGGTCCACCTCCAGCGCCAGGTCCGCCGCCGCGCACGCCTTCTTGTAGCTGTCGAACGAGTCGTGCTTCAGCTGCTCGGTGGCGACGTCCAGGTTCTTCTTGAGCTCGCGGCCGCGCTTCTTGGCCTGCGCCGAGTAGAAGCCGTATCCACCCGCGAACAGCGGGATGAGGACGAGCAGGACCAGCGACAGCATCTTGCTGCCGTTGCTCTTGGGCGCGCTCTTGCGGCGCGACGAGGGCTCGTCCTCGTCGTCGTCGACCTCTTCCACCACCACCTGCGGACGGCGCTGGGTGGGGCGCTGAGCGGAATCCGCGGGGCGCGCCGTGCGGGCCGCCTGCTGGGACGGGGCGTTGATGCGGCCCGCGGACGTGGCGGCGGGCGCCTCAGCGGCGGCGGGCGGGGCCGCCACGGGGACGGTCGCCGCGGCGGGCGCTTCAGCGGCGGCCGGGGGCGGCGCGGCCACGGGCGCGAGCACCGGGGTGG
>NZ_RAWN01000300.1:0-8089 GCF_003668895.1 Corallococcus sp. AB045 | reverse complement strand
CCTCCACGACGGGAGGCGGCGGAGGCGGAGGGGGACGGAAGACGACGTCCACCTTCTTCTCCTTGATGACTTCCTTCACCGTGTTGGCCGCGGTCATCGCCGCCACGGCGATGAGTCCGAAGACGGCGACCGACGCGGTGGTGGAGAGCGCGAACCGCCGGGCGGCGGGGGCGCTGGAAGCGCTGTCGAACGTTTCGAACATGACGGGGACGCATATAGCGACACCGTGTGTCACGAAGGTTCAGGCTCCGTGACACTTTGCCCCCGGCCTTGTTTCGATTGGGTCACGAACCGCGAGCGTTCAAAAATCCGCGCGGCAGGTGAGTCACGGTCTTGTCGGAAATCACCGCCGTGGGCGTTCCGTGACGCCGCGTCTGCCACAACAGCGCGATCAGCAGGGCGGAGTACACCACCGCGAACGGCCGGAAGAGCAACACGTGCCGGGCCCACTCCGCGCCCAACACCGCGTCGGAAACGACCATGCCAATGAGGGCCACTCCGGCCACGCACGCCTGTCCCAGCCGCGAGCGTCCCTCCAGCGCCGCGCGGATCACCGGCCACGCGAGCAGGTAGTTCGCGCGCCACGCCAACGGTGACAAAAGCGTCACGCCCAGGCAGCAGAACGCGAGCAGCTCCACCGGACCGGGCCGTGCCCACACGAGCGCACCGATGAACAGCCCCATCGCCACGACCTGCGCCGCGGTCATCGCACCCGCGGGAGGCAGCGACTCCGGAGGCAGCACCAGCGACAGCAGCAGCGTGGGCAGGCCCTGCGGGTTGTGGCCCAGCGCCCACGGCGGCGTGGTGCGCGCCAGGATCTCCGTCCAGTCACGCAGCTGTGACAGCGTGCCCGTCCAGCCGTAGCGGCCCAGCGTGGGCAGCACCAGCAGGACGCCGAAGAGGGCGGTGGTCCCCACGACGCGCCAGTGCCGGCGCGCCAGGAAGAACAGCCCCAGGAGCGCGGCCGGAGGCTTGAGCAGGCACGCCACGGCGAAGGCCGCGCCGGGGCCCCACGCGCGGCCCCGCTCGGCACCCACGGCCGCGAGCACCAGCAGCCACAGCAGCACGACGTCCACCTGGCCGTAGAAGATTTCGAAGGAGAACGCGGGCAGGAGCGCGGCGGTGGCGAGCACCGGAGCCCACGGCCATGGCGTGGCCTCTGCGTCCCTGGGCACCGCGCGGCGCGTGAGCACGGACACGGCGCCGAGCGCGAGCACGGAGCCCAGGTTCCACAGCGCCACGGCTACGCGCGGCGGCACGGCGGTGAAGGGCAGGAACAGGGGCGCGGTGACGGGCGCGTACTTGAACGGCATGGTGCCGTCCTCGGCGCGGTAGAGGTCCGTGCCCTCGCGGAAGCGCTCGGCGGCGGTGAGGTAGACGCGGAAGTCCGCGCCGCGCCGGGGATGCTGCCCCACCGCCACGGCCGCCACGGCGAGCACCAGCAACAGCGCCCACTCCACCTTCAGGGACGCGCGTTGGCGGGCGGGCTCAGCGGTGCTCATTCACGGACGGGGACACGGTAGGGCGCGCACCATTCCACGCGGGAGCGCCCCGCCGCAATCACAGGCCGTAGGCTTCCAGCAGCCGCAGCCACACCTCGCTCACGGTGGGGTACGACGGCACCGCGTGCCAGAGCGTGTCCAGCGGCACCTCGCCCGCGACGGCGATGGTGGCCGCGTGGATCATCTCGCCCACGCCCGGCCCGGTGAACGTGGCGCCCACGATGACCCGGCGCTGCTCGTCCACCACCAGCTTCGCCGTGCCCTTGAGGTCCTTGCCCATGACGGACGCGCCGGCCACGTCGCCCAGCTCGTACTGCACGGTCTTCACCGGCACGCCCGCCTTGCGCGCCTTGTCCTCGGTGAGGCCCACGCTGCCCACCTGCGGGTGCGTGAAGATGACCTGCGGCGTGGCCTTCGCGTCCGCCCACGCCTTCGCGGGCTTGCCCAAGAGGACGTCGCCCAACAGCCGCGCCTGGTACTTGCCCATGTGCGTGAGCAGGTTTCGGCCGTTCGCGTCGCCGCACGCGTACAGCCAGCCGCCGTCCACGCCCGTGGCGCGGAGCTGATCATCCACCTCGATGGATGCGCCGGGCTTGAGCCCCACCGTGTCCAGGCCCAGGTCGTCCGTGCGCGCGGTGCGGCCCATGGCGACGAGCAGCGCGTCCGCGCGCAGCGTGTCCCCGCCGGTCAGCGTGATGGTGTATTCGCCCTGGGCGCCGGAGCGTTGCACCTTGGTGGCCTGCGTCTCCAGCAGCACGCGCACGCCGGAGTCGCGCAGCGCCTCGGCCACCTGCTCGCCCACGAAGGGCTCGAAGCGCTTGAGCACGCGGGGACCGCGCTGCACCAGCGTCACCTCCGAGCCCAGCTCGCGCCACGCCTGCGCCAGCTCCACCGCCTCCACGCCGCCGCCCAGCACCACCAGCCGGCCCGGCACGGCCTTGGCGCCGGTGCCCTCGCGGTTGTCCCACGGCTTGGAGTCCTTCAGGCCCGGGATGTCCGGCAAGCGCGGCTTGCTGCCCGTGGAGATGACGACGGCCTGCTTCGCCTCCAGCTCGCGCACCTTGCCGTCCTTGCCCGTGACGGCCACCTTGCGCGGACCGGTGAGCCGGCCGTGGCCGCGCATGACGGTGAGCTTCGCGCCCTCCGCCCACTTCACCTGCGACCTGTCGTCGTAGCCGGACACCATCTGGTCGCGGTGCTTGAGCACGGCGTCCGCCTTGAGCGGGCCCTGGATGAGCTCGCGCACGCCGGGCGTGTGCTTCGCGAGCCACAGCGTCTCGCTGGGGTGCAGCAGCGCCTTGCTGGGCATACAGGCCCAGTAGGAGCACTCGCCGCCCAGGAGCTCGTGCTCCACCAGCGCGACCTTCAACCCCCCCGCCGCCGCGCGCGCGCCCGCGTTCTCACCCGCGGGACCCGCTCCAATCACCACCACGTCGAAAGTCTCGGCCATGACCCCTCCCGCCCCCTGCTTGCCCGGGGACGGCCGTCCCGCCAATCCGACTGGCGCCGCGCGTCGGATGGTGGATGGAACGGCTGGTCACCAGAGGACAGCACCTCCTTTTGTCAGGACCTGGAAGGCCACCGCGTCAGGGCGCGCATGGATGCGTGTGTTCCCCGCGTCCGGTGGAAGGTCCGCGCGTCGGGTGCGCGGCGGGAGGTGTGCCATGGGACGTGTCGCCAAGGTGGTCTCGGTCCGCTCCGCGGGGTCGCGCTTCTAGCGTCACCGGCGGTGTCCAGCGCCCGTCCGAAGACAGCGCCCGTGCGAGCGCTGTCGCGGCCGTGGAGGACGCCTCCGACGTGAGGTCCAGACGGCGTGTCCGCGCGGTGTCGTTCGCGTGCACACCCGGCCGTGCTCCGGCACGGCCCGCAGGAATCCGTCTTCGTTCATGTCCTCTTCCAAGCATCGCCGTACCCGCGCGTCCGTCCGGCGCTCGGGCTCCTCGCTGTTCCATTCCGAAGCTCCGTCCGCGCGTCACCTGCGCGTCCAGTCCACCCTCTCCGAGGACGTCTCGCTGCTCTTCCGGAGCGAGCTGTCCGACCCCATGCTCGAAGGCGTCGCGCTGACGTCGTGCGAGCTGTCCCCCGAAGGCCGCACCGTGCGCATCGGCTACTCGCTGCCGCACGACGCGGACCCCGCCGCGGTGAAGGAGGCCCTCGCCCGTGCGGAGGGCTTCCTGCGCTCTCGGCTCGCGCAGCACCTGAACCTCAAGCGCACCCCGCACCTGCGCTTCGTCCTCGTGGGCACCGCCCCACGCACGGAAACCGAGGACGGCGAAGGGGGTGACGCATGATGCCCCGCATTCTCGAAGTCCCACCCGGCGCCGTGCCCCTCCTCGCCTGGGCGCGCACGGTGCCCGAGGCGGCCCTGAAGCAGCTCCAGCGGCTGGCCGCGCAGCCCTACGTCACGGAGCACGTGGCGGTGATGCCGGACGTGCACCTCGCGTCTGGCGTGGCGGTGGGCACCGTCTTCGCCACGGAAGCCCACGTCGTCCCCGGCGCGCTGGGCAACGACCTGGGCTGCGGCGTGAGCGCGCACCGCTTCGCCTTCCCCGCCGCTTCACTCTCTCGCGCGGACCTGGAGCGGCTCCTGTCCCAGCTCGCCCGGGTCATCCCGGTGGGAGACGCGGTGCACCGGGGGAGGGGGCTGCCCCTGCCGCCGGGGCTCGAAGCTCCCCCGCTGTCCACCCACAAGCTCGCCCGTGCCTGGGAGCGGCTGGCGCCACGCCACCTGGGCACGCTCGGTGGGGGCAACCACTTCCTGGAGCTGGACCGCGACGGGGCAGGGGACCTCTGGCTGCTCATCCACTCCGGCTCGCGGGGCGTGGGGGGCGCCGTGGGGGAACACCACCAGCGCGTGGCCCAGGTGCTGGGACAGGGCACGCCGCCCGCGCTCGACATTGGCACCGAAGCGGGCCGGGCCTGTGTGAATGACCTGGACCTGGCGTGCCGTTTCGCCCGAGCGAACCGGGACCAACTCGCCGCCCGGGCCCTGGCGGTGCTGGCGGACGTGCTGGGCGTGGCCCCGGACCCGGACCGCACCGTGGACGTGCACCACAACCACGTCGCCTCCGAGACGCACTTCGGCCGCTCGCTCTGGGTCCACCGCAAGGGTGCGGTGGGGCTGGAGGCCGGGGCCCGGGGGCTCATCCCCGGCTCCATGGGCACGGCCTCCTACGTCGTCGAAGGCCTCGCGGAGCCCCGTGCCTTCCGCTCCTGCTCGCACGGCGCGGGCCGCGTGCTCACCCGCACGGAGGCCCGCGCCCGCATCCGCACGGACGCCCTGGTCCACGCCCTGCGCCGCGTGGTGTTCGACCCGGGCCGGACGCACACCCTGGTGGAGGAGGCGCCCGCCGCCTACCGGGACCTCTCCGAGGTGCTGGAGGACGAGGCGGACCTCGTGACGCCCCGCGTCCGGCTCACGCCCCTGGCCGTGCTGAAGGGCTGAAGGGGGACCGCACCTGTCGGGTGGATGACAGCCCGGCCCCCCGGCGGCCTTCCGAGTGGCGTCCGGGGGAGTGATCCACCCCCCGGACGCCATGGACTGAGGGGACCCGCGTCAGAGTGGGTTCCCGCGCCCGTCAAAGTGCCGTAGTATCGGCCCACGAGTACGCGTGCGAACCTGCTGGGGCGTCGTCTAATGGCAGGACGTCAGACTTTGACTCTGATTATCAAGGTTCGAATCCTTGCGCCCCAGCCACTCCGCTCCGGGGGGACGCGGTCAACGTCCGTCCGGAGGTAGAAGGCGGTGGGCTGATGCCGCAGAAGACGCTCCTGCTGGTCACCGTGGGCAGTCCACCGTCCGCGATCGTGAATGCCTTGCAGGATCCGCTGGCGACCCATCTGGGCGTCAGCGCGGTCGTGAGCCGGATGGCGCTGTCCTCCCCGGCCTACGCCTTCAACAAGGACCGCAGCCAGTACCACTGCAACGCCATCATGCGCCGGTTGGGCACGGTGCTGGATGAGGCGCCGCAAGACCTGGTGATGGGCGTGACGGACGCGGACCTCTTCGAACCGGACTCGCCCTTCGTCTTCGGGCAGGCGGACCGGGAGTCCAAGGTCGCGGTGATGAGCCTGTACCGGCTGCGCCAGGGCGCGGAGGGCGAGACGCTGCGCCGCCGCGTGCAGGTGGAGGCGGTGCACCAGGCCGGGCACCTCATCGGCCTGTCGTACTGCGAGGACTCGCGCTGCGTGATGTTCCTCCCGCAGTTCCCGCAGG
This sequence comes from Corallococcus sp. AB045, assembly GCF_003668895.1. NCBI lineage: Bacteria > Pseudomonadati > Myxococcota > Myxococcia > Myxococcales > Myxococcaceae > Corallococcus > Corallococcus sp. AB045. The sequence goes on along the minus strand of NZ_RAWN01000300.1, from coordinate 2,371 downwards.
ACATCGACCGCAAGTCGCTGGGCCCCTGCAACGTCTGCCGCAACGAACTGAACCGCCTCAACCGCTGAAGGTGCGTGCGCGCTCCCGGACACGGGCGCGCGTGAATGCCTTCGTGCGCGTTGACGTCTTGTCCGGCGCGCCCTGTAGTGTTCGGGCGCGAAGCGCGTGTGACAGGGCCGGCACGGCGGGAGAGACAGCGATGATGGGCATGCGGCGATGGCTCGGCGGTGTGGTGGCGGTGGGGTTGTTGGGGGCGTGTGAGCCCACGGACTTTGGCGGTGGCGGCACCACGGGTGACGTCCTCTTCGACCGGGGCTTCGCCTTCGTGCGCGGCGACCGGAACATCTACGTGGTGGACGACGACGGCGACCCCAACAGTCCGCAGCGGCTGACGACGGCCGGCGGCGCGTACACGCCCTCCATCTCCAAGAGCGGCAACAGCATCGTGTTCGTGCAGCGCTCGGGCAGCACGTACTCCCTGCAGACGGTGCCCACCACGGGCGGGCCGGTGGCCACGCTGCTGAGCACCAACGACGCGGCATGCGGCAGTTGCACCAACTTCCGCGGGCCCACGTTCAGCCCGGACGGCCGCACCATCGTCTTCGCGTTCGAGCGGACGTCGGGAGCGCTGAGCTCGCTGGCGCGCATCGCGGTGGATGGCAGCGGCTTCGTGGAGCTGACGCCCAACGCGGGCATCGCCTTCGGGTCGCCGTCCTTCTTCCCCAGCGGCAACACGGTGGTGGCGCCCGCGGGCAACAATGCCTCCTTCTACAACCAGCTCGCGTTCGTGCCGGTGGGCGGAGGCTCCGCGCAGTCCGTGTTCATGAGCGGTGACGTGCTGGCCATCGCGAACCGCGCGGTCGTGTCCCCGGACGGGCGGCAGGTGGCGCTGGACGGGCGGCAGTCCAACGGCAGCACGCGCATCTTCGTGGGCAACGCGACGGCCTCGGGTATCAGCGGCGCCCTGCGGCGGCTGACGGACTACACGTCGAGCACCGTGGAGGAGAGCTTCCCCAGTTGGACGAGCAGCACGGAGCTGGGCTTCCTCTTCAACGACTCCGGCGGTGACCCGAGCATCTACCGCGCCCCGGTGTCCTCCGTGGCCAGCTCCGTGACGCTCGCGGTGCCCGCCGCGAACGAGCCCTTCTACGGGCCCAACTAAACCGCGCCCTGGGGCCGCGCGGTCCGGGACCCTTCAGCGCGCGTTCATCCACGTGATGAAGGCCAGGGTCAAGAGGACCGCGAGGCCGAAGATCCCGGTCAGGAGGTTGAGGCGCCCGCTCTCCACGTCCGCGCGCTGGTGCCTGTGGGGGGCGTCCGGCAGGTAGAGGAACTCCAGGGGGTCGCCCTCGGACACGGGCTGGGACGGCAACACGTGCCGGTGGAGCTTGTACTTGCCGTGGATCTCCGAACCGTCTGGCAGGCGGAAGACGTACTCCACGAACACGTGGTTCACGTTCAACCAGCTTTCGCGGATGCGGACCACCTTGCCCCGGGCGGGCCGTCCGCGCTCCCGCAGCGCCAGGGTGAGCCGGTGCTGGCGCACCAGCATCACCGTCAGCGACAGGGGCGCTCCCACGAAGAACACCATGAGCAGGATCGCATTGATGGGGAGCATGGATGCCTCAGGATGACGGGGGCGCGGACTCGAAGGCAACGCGGAGGGATTGGCCCTTCCCCCGTCATTGCAAGACGTGCCGTGGTGCTCCGCGCCGTCCGGCAGGGAGAAGACGGACGCCACGGTCCAGGACGAAGCGCGCCAGGGCCACCCTCTGGATGAGGGGGTTCACGGGGAGGGGGCTTCCCGTGCCACATCCTGCCGCTGCTGCTCCTGTACGGCATTCCGCGGAGGCTCGCCGGTCTGACGCAAGCCCTGAGAGGTGACGGGCTCCAGCGGGGCTCGCGCGTGGCCCTGCGTGGGGTGGGGCATCATCATCTGGTACACGATGTACCCGCCCACGACCATGACGAGCACCAGGACGACCATCGTGGCCACGAGCGTGAGCAGCCCGACTTCCGCCCCTGCGCGTTGATGCTGACGGGGGTCGTCCGGGAGGTAGGTGACTTCGAGTGGGTCCCCCACCGAGGGATGCGAGCGCAGGGGGCGCCTGCTCAGGCGGAGCGCCTCGTGGTGCTCCGAACCGTCCGGCAGATGGAAGACGTACTCCATGACCACGGAGTTCGACAGGAAGTCCGTGCGCAGGTTGACGACCTCGCCCGGAGCGCGCAGTCCCCGCGCTCGCAGCTCCCGGGTGAGCCGGTGCTGGCGCAGCACCCTCACCATGGTGAACAGGCAGGCCCCCGGGAGGATGGCCCAGATCAGGAACCCGAAGATGAAGGTCATGAATCCTTCAGGATGGGGGAGGGAGGG
>NZ_RAWN01000025.1:0-67252 GCF_003668895.1 Corallococcus sp. AB045 | reverse complement strand
GCATTGCCCCGGGTAGGGCAATGCGCCTATGGGAGGGGCATGGCTGACGTGCCTCTTACCGCAGCGGACTTCCCGCCCCCTTCCGTCGAGGAGTGGCGCCGGCTGGTGGACAAGGACCTCAAGGGCAAGCCCTTCACGGTGCTCCAGTCGCCCCTGGAGGGCGGCCTGTCCCTCCAGCCCCTCTACACGCCCCAGGACGCCCCGGCGCCCTCGGAGCCGCCCGGCGTCGCACCCTACGTGCGCGGCACCCAGCCCCTGGGCCACACCGAGGGCGGATGGCTCCTGTGCCAGGAGTACGCGGGCCCGGACGTGGCCACGACCGCCGATGCGCTCCGCGACGACCTGGAGCGCGGCACACAGGGCGTGTGGCTGCTCCTGGACGCGCCCCACGGCCTGGACGTGAAGGACGAGGCCACGCTGGCGCGGCTGCTCGCGCACGTGCCGCTGGAGCGCACGCCGGTGCACCTGGAGCCGACCGCGGACGTGCTGCGACCCGCGTCCCTGCTGCTGGAGGTGCTGGCGAAGAAGGCCGGCGCCGCGAAGCAGGCCCTGCGCGGCAGCCTGGGCATCGACCCCATCGCGGCGCTCGCGCGTCACGGCGCCGCGAAGGTGGACGTGGCCCGCACGCTGACGGAGGCCGCGCCCATCGTCACGTCGCTGCTCAAGGACGCGCCGGGCCTGCGCGCGCTGCTCGTGTCGTCGCGTCCCTGGGCGGACGCGGGCGCCACGTCCGTGCATGAGCTGGCCTGGAGCATCGCCACCGGCGTGGAGTACCTGCGCGAGCTGGAGCGCGCGGGCGTGTCGCCGGGTGAGGCCGCTCGGTCCATGCAGTTCGCCCTGTCCGTGGGCGGGCAGTTCTTCCCCGAAATCGCGAAGCTGCGCGCGGCGCGGCTGCTCTGGTCCAAGGTCGTCGCCGCTTCGGGCGGTGCGCCGGAGTCGCAGGCCATGGCGCTGCACGCGCGCACGGCCAGCGCCACCAAGACGCGGCGCGACCCGTGGGTGAACATCCTTCGCGGCACCGCGGAGTCCTTCGCCGCCGTCGTCGCGGGCGCGGACAGCGTGAGCACCGCCCCCTTCGACGAGCCCCTGGGCACGCCCGACGAACAGAGCCGGCGCCTCGCGCGCAACACGCAGCTCATCCTGCGCGACGAGTCCAGCCTCAACCGCGTCGCGGACCCCGCGGGCGGCAGCTACTACCTGGAGCAGCTCACCGGCGAGTTCGCCCGCGCGGCCTGGACGGAGCTCCAGCGCATCGAAGCGCTGGGCGGCATCTCCCGCGCCATCGCGCAGGGCGACGTGGCCCGCGTGCTCACGGAGACGCGCACCGCGCGCGACAAGGCCGTGCGCACGCGCAAGCTCCCCATCGTGGGCGTCAGCGAGTTCCCCCACCTCCACGAGGCCCCCGTGCAGCGCGAGGCCCGCGCCGCCGCGCCCGCGCAGGCCGAGGGTGCCGTCACCCCGCCCCAGCCCGTGCGCGTGGCGGAGGCCTTCGAATCCCTGCGCGACGCGAGCGACCGCTACCACGCGGCGCACGGCGTCCGTCCTCGCGCCTTCATGGCCAACCTGGGCACCGTGGCGGAGCACACCGCGCGCTCCACGTGGATCGCCAACGTGCTCGCCGTGGGCGGCATCGAGCCCAACGAGCACCACGGCTTCGCGGACGCGAACGCCGCCGCGGAGCTGTTCGCCAAGGCGGGCACGACGCTCGCCGTCATCTCCGGTCCGGATGCCCTCTACCCGGAGGCCTTGCCCGCCTACGTCGCGGCCCTCAAGGCGAAGGGCGCCCGCACGGTCGCCGTCGCGGGCCGTCCCGGTGACCACGAGGCCGCCTTCCGCGCGGCCGGCGTGGATCTCTTCCTCTACGCGGGAGCGGACCTGGTCCAGCTCCTGAAGACGCTGCACACGCAACTGGGAGTGGCCTGATGCGCCCCACCGTTCCGGACTTCTCCCGCGTCGCCTTCGACGCTCCTGAAACCCAGACGCCCGCGTCCGTGCTGGAGCAGCAGCGCGCGCACGCGAGCCAGGCCACGGCCACCGCCGAACGCTGGGACACGCCCGAGGGCATCCCGGTCAAGCCGCTCTACACCCGCGAGGACCTGGAGGGCGTGGCGCACCTGGGCTCGCTGCCCGGCCTGCCCCCGTTCGTGCGCGGCCCCTACTCCACCATGTACGTGCAGCAGCCGTGGACGGTGCGCCAGTACGCGGGCTTCTCCACGGCGGAGGCGTCCAACGCCTTCTACCGCCGCAACCTCGCGGCCGGCCAGAAGGGCCTGTCCATCGCGTTCGACCTGGCCACGCACCGGGGCTACGACAGCGACCACCCGCGCGTCGCGGGTGACGTGGGCATGGCGGGCGTCGCCATCGACTCCATCAAGGACATGCGCATCCTGTTCGACCGCATCCCGCTCGACCAGATGAGCGTGTCGATGACGATGAACGGCGCCGTCCTCCCCGTGCTCGCGCTCTACGTGGTCGCGGCCGAGGAACAGGGCGTGAAGCCCGAGCAGCTCAGCGGGACCATCCAGAACGACATCCTCAAGGAGTTCATGGTCCGCAACACGTACATCTATCCGCCCGGTCCCTCGATGCGCATCATCGGGGACATCTTCAAGTTCACGGCGGAGCGGATGCCGCGCTTCAACAGCATCAGCATCAGCGGCTACCACATGCAGGAAGCCGGCGCGACGCAGGACCTGGAGCTGGGCTACACGCTCGCGGACGGCGTGGAGTACGTCCGCGCGGGCCTCGCAGCGGGCCTGGGCGTGGACGCGTTCGCCCCGCGCCTGTCGTTCTTCTGGGCCATCGGGATGAACTTCTTCATGGAGGTGGCCAAGATGCGCGCGGCCCGCCTCCTCTGGGCCCGCCTCATCAAGGGCTTCAACCCCAAGAGCGACAAGAGCCTGGCGCTGCGCACCCATTGCCAGACGTCCGGCTGGAGCCTCACCGCGCAGGACGTCTACAACAACGTCGTGCGCACCTGCGTGGAGGCCATGGCCGCGACGCAGGGCCACACCCAGAGCCTGCACACCAACTCGCTGGACGAAGCCATCGCGCTGCCCACGGACTTCAGCGCGCGCATCGCCCGCAACACGCAGCTGTACCTCCAACTGGAGAGCGGCACCACGCGCGTCATCGACCCGTGGGGCGGCAGCTACTACGTGGAGCGCCTCACCCACGAGCTGGCCCAGAAGGCCTGGGGCCACATCCAGGAGGTGGAGGCGCTGGGCGGCATGACCAAGGCCATCGACGCGGGCCTGCCCAAGCTGCGCATCGAAGAGGCCGCCGCGCGCACCCAGGCGCGCATCGACTCCGGACGTCAGGCCATCATCGGCGTGAACAAGTACCCGCCGGAGCGCCCGGACAACATTGAAATCCTCAAGGTGGACAACTCCGCCGTGCGCGAGGCGCAGATTGCCCGCCTGCGCGAGCTGCGCGCGGAGCGCAACGCGGAGGAGGTCCGCCGCCGCCTGGACGCGCTCACCGAAGCGGGCCGCCGCAACGAGGGCAACCTGCTGGCGCTGGCCATCGATGCGGCTCGGGCGAAGGCCACTGTCGGCGAAATCAGCGACGCCCTGGAGAAGGTCTTCGGGCGCTACGAGGCCACCGTGCGCGGGGTGACGGGCGTGTATTCAGCGGAAGCCGGACAGGCGCAGGGCATCGCGGAGGCGCGGGCGAAGGCGGATGACTTCCTGGCGCGCTTCGGCCGCCGGCCGCGCATCCTCATCGCGAAGATGGGCCAGGACGGCCACGACCGCGGGCAGAAGGTCATCGCCACCGCGTTCGCGGACCTGGGCTTCGACGTGGACATCGGCCCGCTGTTCCAGACGCCGGAGGAGTCCGCGCGCCAGGCGGTGGAGAACGACGTGCACATGGTGGGCGCGTCGTCGCTGGCCGCGGGCCACCTCACGCTGGTGCCGCAGCTCAAGCACGCGCTCAAGGCCCTGGGCCGCGAGGACATCATGGTCGTGGTGGGCGGCGTCATCCCGCCGCAGGACTACGACGCGCTTCGCGCCGCGGGCGCCGCCGCCATCTTCGGCCCGGGCACCGTCATCGCGAAGGCCGCCATCGAGCTGCTCGACAAGCTGGCCGCCGAGCAGGAGGCGGCGTGAAGCTGCTGCCCGCGGACACCTACGTGGACGGCGTGCGCGCGGGCGACAGGGCGGTGCTCGCGCGCGCCATCACCCTGGTGGAGAGCGAGCACCCGAAGCACGCCGCGCTCGCGCAGGAGGTCCTCACGCGGCTCTTGCCCCACACCGGAAAGAGCCGCCGCGTGGGCATCAGCGGCGTGCCGGGCGTGGGCAAGAGCACCTTCATCGACGCGCTGGGCATGCACCTGGTGGGCAGCGGCCACAAGGTGGCGGTGCTCGCCATCGACCCGTCCAGCAGCATCACGGGCGGAAGCATCCTGGGCGACAAGACGCGCATGTACCGGCTGGCGCGCGAAATGGCCGCGTACATCCGCCCCAGCCCCTCCAGCGGCACGCTGGGCGGCGTCGCGCGCAAGACGCGGGAGACGCTGCTGCTCTGCGAGGCCGCCGGCTTCGACGTGGTGCTGGTGGAGACGGTGGGCGTGGGCCAGTCCGAGACGGTGGTCGCGGACCTGGTGGACTTCTACCTGGTGCTGATGCTCGCGGGCGCCGGTGACGAGCTGCAGGGCATCAAGCGCGGCATCCTCGAAGTCGCGGACATGGTGGCCATCAACAAGGCGGACGGCGACAACCTGCCGCGCGCCACGCGGGCCCGCGCGGAGTACCGCGCCGCCCTGCACCTGATGCGCCCCGGCGCGGAGCCGGTGGTCACCACGTGCAGCGCCATGGAGGGCACCGGCATCGACACGCTGTGGGCCTCCGTGGTGGACGTCATCGCGAAGCGCGAGGCCTCCGGCGACCTTTCCCACCGGCGCACCCAGCAGCAGGTGGGCTGGATGTGGGCCATGGTGAACGACGGACTGCGAGCAGCCCTGCGGGCGCACCCCGAGGTGGCCGCCCTGGTGCCGGTCCTGGAGCAGGCCGTACGCGAAGGACGCGCGACGCCTACCTCCGCCGCACTGCGTGTGCTGGGGGCATTCCTGCCCTAATCGCAGGCGTGACAAGGCGCGTCGTCCATCGCGCAACGCCTGTCTCAATCGCTTGCCGGGCCTGCACCGCACTCCTAGTGTACGCCCGTGCGACACCCCCAACCGACCACCGCTCCCCAGCCGTACCGGCCCCAGCACCACGTCCGCATCGTCACGGCCGCCAGCCTCTTCGACGGACACGACGCGGCCATCAACGTGATGCGCCGCCTGATGCAGTCCTCCGGCGCGGAGATCATCCACCTGGGCCACAACCGGTCCGTGGCGGAGATCGTCGACTGCGCCATCCAGGAGGACGCCCAGGGCATCGCCCTCACGTCCTACCAGGGCGGCCACGTCGAGTACTTCAAGTACATGATTGACCTGCTGCGCGAGCGCGGCGCGAACATCAAGGTGTTCGGCGGCGGCGGCGGCACCATCCTCCCCACCGAAATCGACGAGCTGCACAAGTACGGCGTCGCGCGCATCTATTCCCCGGACGACGGCCGCGCCATGGGCCTGCAGGGGATGATCGACGACCTCATCTCCCAATGTGACTTCGAGAAGCGCCCGTCCGACTTCAGGGGCCTGCTCAAGGCCCCGCTGCCCCGCGAGCCGGAGCGCATCGCGTCGCTCATCACCATCGCGGAGAACTTCGCGGACGCGGGCGAAGAGCTGCGCACCGCGCTGAAGGACGCCGGCACGGACGCACCCCGGGTGCCCGTGCTGGGCATCACCGGCACGGGCGGCGCCGGCAAGTCCAGCCTGGTGGACGAGCTGGTGCGCCGATTCCTGGCGGACTTCCCGGACAAGACGCTCGCGGTGCTCTCCGTGGATCCGTCCAAGCGCAAGTCCGGCGGCGCGCTGCTGGGCGACCGCATCCGCATGAACGCCATCGACAACCCGCGCGTCTACATGCGCTCGATGGCCACCCGCCAGAGCAACCTGGCCCTGTCCCGGCACGTCGCCCACTCGATTGAAGTCTGCAAGGCGGCGGGCTTCGACCTCATCGTGGTGGAGACCTCCGGCATCGGGCAGTCGGACACCGAAATCACCGAGCACTCGGACGTGGCGCTCTACGTGATGACGGCCGAGTACGGCGCGGCGACGCAGCTCGAGAAGATCGACATGCTCGACTTCGCGGACGTCATCGCCATCAACAAGTTCGACAAGCGCGGGTCGCTGGACGCGCTGCGCGACGTGAAGAAGCAGTGGAAGCGCAACCACAACGCCTTCACCCTGGCTGACGACTCGGTGCCCGTGTACGGCACCATCGCGTCGCAGTTCAACGACCCGGGCATGAACACGCTCTACCGGGCCATCATCGACGCGCTGGTGAAGAAGACGGGCGCGAAGCTGGACAGCCGATTCCAGCTCACGCCCGGCATGAGCGAGAAGAAGTGGATCATCCCCCCGGAGCGCACGCGCTACCTGGCCGAAATCGTCGACGCCTGTGAGGACTACGACGGCTTCGTGCGCGCCCAGGCCGCCATCGCCCGGCGCATGTACCAGCTGCACGGCACCATCCAGGCCCTGCGCCAGAACGTGGGGAAGAAGAAGCTGGAGATCGTCGAGCCGAAGAGCGCGGACGACGTGGTGCAGGTGACCGAGCGCGTGGAGGGCGAGCCCGCGTACCTGGGTGACCTGGTGGCGCTGTACCAGGACCTGGAGAGCCGCCTGCACGCGGACTGCCGGCGACTGCTGGCCGAGTGGCCCGCCACGAAGAAGCGCTACGCCGCGTCCAAGTACCAGTTCCAGGTGCGCGACAAGGTCATCGAGCTGGACCTCATCAGCGAGACGCTGTCGCACCTGCGCGTGCCCAAGATTGCGCTGCCCAAGTATGAGGACTGGGGCGACATCCTGACGTGGCTGCTGCGGGAGAACGCGCCGGGCGCCTTCCCGTTCACCGCGGGCGTCTTCCCGCTCAAGCGCGAGGGTGAGGACCCCGCTCGCATGTTCGCGGGCGAGGGCGGCCCGGAGCGCACCAACAAGCGCTTCCACTACGTGTCGCGCGGCCTGCCGGCGAAGCGCCTGTCCACGGCGTTCGACTCGGTGACGCTGTACGGCGAGGACCCGGACCACCGGCCGGACATCTACGGCAAGGTGGGCAACTCAGGCGTGTCCATCGCGAACGTGGACGACGCGAAGAAGCTCTACTCCGGCTTCGACCTGGCGGACCCGTCCACGTCCGTGTCCATGACCATCAACGGCCCGGCGCCCATGCTGCTGGGCTTCTTCCTCAACGCCGCGGTGGATCAGCAGTGCGAGAAGTGGACCCGCGCCAACGGCAAGGTGGACGAGGTCGAGAAGAAGATCGAAGCGCTCTACAAGGAGCGCGGCCTGCCGCGTCCGCGCTACCAGGGCGAATTGCCCCAGGGCAACGACGGGCTGGGCCTGCTGCTCCTGGGCGTGTCCGGTGACGAAGTCCTGCCGGCGGACGTCTACGCGAAGATCCGCGCGTCCACGCTCCAGGCGGTGCGCGGCACGGTGCAGGCGGACATCCTCAAGGAGGACCAGGCGCAGAACACCTGCATCTTCTCCACGGAGTTCGCCCTGCGCGTGATGGGCGACATCCAGCAGTACTTCATCGACCAGAAGGTGCGGAACTTCTACTCGGTGTCCATCTCCGGGTACCACATCGCGGAGGCAGGGGCGAACCCCATCTCCCAGCTGGCCTTCACGCTGGCGAACGGCTTCACCTTCGTCGAGTACTACCTGTCGCGCGGGATGCACATCGACGACTTCGCGCCCAACCTGTCGTTCTTCTTCTCCAACGGCATGGACCCGGAATACGCGGTGCTGGGGCGCGTGGCCCGCCGCATCTGGGCCAAGGCCATCCGGGACAAGTACGGCGGCAACGACCGGTCGCAGAAGCTGAAGTATCACATCCAGACGTCCGGCCGTTCCCTGCACGCGCAGGAGATTGCCTTCAACGACATCCGCACCACGCTGCAGGCGTTGCTGGCGCTCAACGACAACTGCAATTCGTTGCACACGAACGCCTACGACGAGGCCATCACCACGCCCACGGAGGAGAGCGTGCGGCGCGCGCTGGCCATCCAGCTGGTCATCAACAAGGAGTTCGGCCTGTCGAAGAACGAAAACCCCAACCAGGGCTCGTTCATCATCGAGGAGCTGACGGACCTGGTGGAGGCGGCGGTGCTCAACGAGTTCCGCGCCATCTCCGAGCGCGGCGGCGTGCTGGGCGCGATGGAGCGCATGTACCAGCGCTCCAAGATTCAGGAGGAGTCGCTCTACTACGAGATGCAGAAGCACGACGGGACGCTGCCCATCATCGGGGTGAACACCTTCCTGGATCCGAAGGGTTCCCCCACGGTGACGCCGCCGGAAGTCATCCGCGCGACGAAGGAGGAGAAGGACTACGCCATCACCGCGCGTGACGCCTTCTGGAAGCGCAACGCGAAGACGGCGCCCGCCGCGCTGGAGGCGGTGCGCCGCGCGGCCCTGGACAACGGCAACGTGTTCGGCGCGCTGATGGACGCCTGCAAGGTGTGCACGCTGGGCCAGCTGTCCCGCGCGCTGTACGAGGTGGGCGGCCAGTACCGGCGCAACATGTGATGCGAGCGCCGCGGTCCCGGGCAGACGTCCCGGGACCGCGGCGTGGGTTCATTCGGGGGCCAGGACTTCGAACTGGCAGGTGGAGTCCCCGAGCGTGGCCGTGGAGTCCGTCCACAGGTCGATGTTGTAGGTCCCGGACGTGGGGGCATTGATGCTCTGCACCCAGCGTTGGCCTACATGTTCCCGGGTGGACTGCACCCAGGTGCCCAGGCCCAGGCTGACGTCCGCGTACAGCTGCACCTGCCCCGGGGTTTCCTTCCAATCACAGCTGAACTGGTAGCGCTGACCGGCGGTGCCCTGGAACGAAAGGACGTCGTGGTCCAGCAGGTCCGGGATGCGAACGGACACGGTCTGCATGGGTCCCGTGAGCCGCGTCGCCGTGGCCAGGGTGTCGCCGTGGTCATCCGCGCCCAGGTCCTCGATCTGGAGCATGTAGTGCCCCTGCACCCAATACGCCGGCACGGCGGGATTGATGTTCACGCTCACGAAGTGCGGAGTCTGGGACGTCTTGAAGGCCGTCCTCGTGCGGTCACCCGGCGGACCGGTGAACTCGCCGCCCGGTCTGGCATTGCGAACCTCGCAGGCCTTGTCGCCGTCGATGGTGCATGACACCCGGTAGTGGTGACCGGCCAGGACGCCCAGGGAGAAGACGTCCGCGTCCGTGACGGTTTCAATCTTCGCCTGCACGGACGAGGTGCCCTCTTCGAGCCGGGTGGCGGTCTCCACGGTGTCGCCGTGGTCCTCCGCCCCCATGTCCTTCAGGACGCACGAATACGGCTGGGTGGTGGTGTTGTCCTGCTGGTCCTTGATGGATGCGAAGAAGACGCCCCCCGGAGACTTGAAGGCCGTGGCGGCATGGTTCTGCAGGGTTGTGTCGTTGTTCGCGACGCCGTAGCGCTGCCCGCGATCATTGATGATGGACAGGTCCCAGTACGGCGTGGGGAAGGTGCAGTCGAGCGCGTAGACCTTGCCCGCCACGGTCTTGAAGGAGAGCAGGTCCCGTTCTCCCCAGTGCTCCCCTTTGCCCACCAGTACCTGCTCCGAGGGCGTCCAGGGTGTCGCCGTGGTGGGCAGGTCGCCGTGGTCGTCCGGCCCCATGTCCACGAAGCGGAACGTGAAGGGCCGCAGGGCAGCCTCCGACGCCTGCGACACCTCCACGGTATGAAAGACGTTGCCCTTCAGTCCCGACCAATGCCGGGTGATGACGGAGGAGGTGGGGGGTAGCAGGCCTTCATACGCGAGCGTCGTGAAAGTCCCTTCCGCCATGCTCAAGTAGTGGCCGTCGTTCTCCGCTTCGATGATGAAGTCGTAGTGGTGTCCGGCCTGGGTGAGGAAGGCGAACCGGAGCGGCACGCCCCAATCGCCCCACGGGACGGAGTGGACCTCCGTGAACGACGGCGTCAGCAGCGTGTGGCCCTCCGGGATGACGGGCGGTGGTTGCTCCGTCGAACCGGCGTCCGAACCCGCGTCCGGCTCGGTCCCGGCATCGGTCCCCGCGTCGACGGAGGTGCCGGCGTCAGGGCTGGGGTCGTCCTTGGAATCGCAAGCGCCCAGCGTGAACAGACAGGCGCCGAGCATGAAGGCAGACAGGGATTGTTTCAGCATGGGCATGGATGGGTGTTCAGGGGGTGAGCGCTTCGAACTGGAAGGTGTATTCCCCCAGGTTCGTGTCGACGTCCGCGGAGAAATTGATGCAGTAGGTCCCCGTCGTCGGGGCCGTGAAGGTCTGGACCCAGTTCGAACCGATGTGCGCGCGGGGCACCTCCTGGTCGACACCCGACATGTTGGTGACGATGGAGCGCACCTGCCCCTGACCCTCCCTCCACGGCGAGCTGAACTGGTAGCGCTGTCCGGCGGTGGTCTCGAAGGAGAAGACGTCGTGGTCGACGGGGACGAAGAGGTGGGCCCGGACGGTCTGCGACGGCCCCGTGAGCGGCGTCGCCGTGAACGGGAAGTTGCCGTGGTCATCCGGGCCCAGGTCCTCGAACTGGAGGGTATAGGGGAGCGCCCGCCACTGTGCCGGAACGACGCCGTCCCCCTGCGTCCACACGGTGTGCAGGGAGCCCCCCGCTTCGAAGGTCACACCCGGCCGAGGGGTGGACTGTTCGAAGCCCGGCTTCGCATGGACGATGCAGGGCTTCGAATCCTCCAGGGTACATGACACGCGGTAGAAGCGCCCGGGCACGACCTCCAGATCGAAGACGTCCACGTCCTCGACGTAGTCGAGCTTCCCCTGCGCGGACGTCGTGCCCCGGGGCAGTTGGGTCGCCGTGGTTAACAGGTTTCCGTGGTCGTCCAGGCCCATGTCCCTCAACACGCAGCTGTACGTCCCTGACGACGGAGCCGGACTCCGGTCCTGGATGGAGACGACGTGCCGCCCGCCCTGGGACCTGATGGCCGTGGCGGCCCGCGTCTGCGTGAACGGGAAGCTGCCCACGACGCTGTAATACCCCTCCGTGAGCTTGAAGAAGGACAACTGCCAGTCCCCGGTCGGGAAGGCGCAGTCGATGGCGTAGACATGGTCCGCCACGGTCTCGAAGGCGAACGTGTCCTGCTCACCCGCATGCTCGCCCCGGCCCGTCAGAGGCTGTTCGGAGGGAACCCACGGGGTCGCCGCGAGGGGCAGGTCCCCATGGTCATCAGGCCCCTGGTCCACGAAGCGGAAGCTCAGCGATTCCCCTGCCGCGTAGCTCTCCTGCGTGAGCTCCACGGTGTAGACGGCACCGTCGGAGAGCCCCGACCAGTGCCAGGTGAAGGGGACGCCTGACTTGCTGGGGCCGAACTGGCTCAGCGTGACGGACGCTGCGTCACGCAGGGTCAGGACGTAGCCCTGCGACCGCCCCTCCGCGGCGAAGTCATAGTGCCGCCCGGCCCGGGCCACGAAGGCGAACCGGATCGACGTCACCGCCGCGTCCCAGGCCACGGTCTGGCGCTCCGCTGACGGCGTCAGCAGCGTATGCCCTTCCGGGATGACAGGCGGTGGCGGTTCTGTCGGGCCGGCATCCGCCCCCGCATCCGGGTCGGTCACGACGTCAAAGTAATCCTTAACACAGGCGCTCAGCATGAGCAGACAGGCGCCGAGCATGAAAGCAGACAGAGGACGTCTCAAGACAGGCATAGGATGGGCTCCCCCTCAGAGGACTCCCACCCTATGCCATGACTGACATCCGCCCAACCACTCTCAGTATGGGCTCGACGTGGGGCGGATGATGATCTCGCTCACGTCCACGTCCGCGGGCTGGCTGATGGCGTAGCCGATGGCGCGGGCGATGGCGTCCGCCGGAATGGCGTCCTTGCGGAACTCGCGCATGTACTCGCGCGACGCCGGGTCGCTGATGCTGTCCGCCAGCTCCGACGAGGTGACTCCCGGCGAAATCACCGTCACCCGGATGTCCGCGCCCACCTCCTGGCGCAGCCCTTCGGAGATGGCCATCACCGCGAACTTCGTGGCGCAGTACACCGCCGCCGTCGGGCTCACCGCGTGCCCGCCAATGGAGGACAGGTTGATGAACTGCCCCGACTTCTGGCGCTTCATCACCGGCAGCCCCGCGGCGATGCCGTGCAGCACGCCCCGGATGTTCACGTCGATCATCCGGTTCCACTCGTCCAGCTTCAGCTCCTCCAGCTTGGACAGCGGCATCACCCCCGCGTTGTTGATGAGCACGTCCAGCCGCCCGAACTCCTTCAGCGTGAAGGCCACGAAGCCCTCCACGTCCTCGCGCCTCGTCACGTCCAGCGGCCGGTAGCGCACCTCGCCGCCCTTCGCCCTCAGCTCGCCCGTCAGCGCCTCCAGCCGGTCCGTCCGGCGCGCGCCCAGCACCACCTTCGCCCCCTGACTGGCGAGCAGGCGGGCTGTCGCCTCGCCAATGCCGCTGCTCGCTCCCGTGATGGCCACCACCTTGCCCTGGATGTCCGTCGTCATCGCTTTTGTCCTCGCGCTTGGGCCCGGCGCGAAGGGCGCCGGGGATGACCGCACCCTCTCAAGGAGCGTGGAGACGGCGTTATCCGGATGCTCGCGGACTCTTGCCCATTCCTGCACGAGCGCCCATCCCCGGCAGGAGTTAGAACGGACGCACATGCCGACCGCCCGCCCCACCTCCGACCTGAGCCCGCACCTGTCCGAGCTGGCGACGCTCCTGGAGCGCCACACGCCCACGGACGGCATCCACGCCACCGCCATCCCCCGCATGGTGCTCATCCGCGCCTCCCACCCCTCCACGCCCCTGCACGCGCTGCAAGAGCCGGCGCTGTGCATCGTGGCTCGGGGCCGCAAGCAGGTGCTCCTGGGCGACGAGCTGTATGTCTATGGCCCGGACCAGTGCCTCGTCGCGTCCGTGGACCTGCCCGTCACGGGGCAGGTGGTGGAGGCGTCTCCCGAAGCGCCCTACCTCTGCTTCCGATTGGACCTGGAGCCCGGGCAGTTGGGCAGCCTGATGATGGAGGCGGCGCTGGAGCCCCCCGGCCCCACGGACATGGTCCGGGGCCTGGCCCTGGGACCGGTGGGCGCGCCGCTGCTGGACGCGACGGCGCGGCTGGTGCGGCTGTTGGACACGCCGCGCGACATCCCCGTGCTCGCGCCGCTCGTCGTCCGTGAAATCCTCTACCGCCTGCTGTCCGGCGAGAACTCCGAACGGCTGCGGCGCATCGCCGTGGCGGACAGCCGCCGCGAGTCCGTCACGCGCGCCATCCACTGGCTCAAGGAGCACTACGCCGCGCCGCTGCGCATCGAGCGGCTGGCGCGCACCGTCCACATGAGCCCGTCCGCGCTCCACCACCACTTCAAGTCCGTCACCGCCATGAGCCCGTTGCAGTACCAGAAGCAGCTGCGGCTCCAGGAGGCCCGCCGCCTGATGCTGGCCCAGGCCATGGACGCGGCCATGGCCGGCCACTCCGTGGGCTACGAGAGCCCGTCCCAGTTCAGCCGCGAGTACAGCAGGATGTTCGGTGCACCACCTTCGCGTGACATCGCGAGGCTGCGGGAGTCCCTCGCTTCCGCCCCGGCGGCGGTGCGCTAGCCCCCAGGGCCGATGGCGGGCCCGGCGCATCGTTTCCACGTTGTGCCCTCCTTCCGAGGCCATCGCACCGGAAGACATCCCTGGCGGGAGGGGCGCGATGTCATCTGGTGAAGGTGGAGACTGGGGACTGAAGCACACGGCGGAACAACTCACCGCCGAGGAGCTGGAGCAGGTGGCCCGCGAGGGGCCGCTCCGGGACTCCGCCCTGCCCCGCTCGGGCAGCGCCGTGCGGTTCCTGCGGGTGCACCTCATGCGCATCGCGGGACACCTGGGCGAGTTGCACCTGCCGGACCTCAAGGAGGTGGTGGGCCATGCGCTCCAAACCGTGGAGGGCCCCACGCCCCTGCTCTTCGTCGCCCAGCTGCGGGAGCGGCTCGCCTTCGAGCGGACCAGTTCACGGCTCTACGCGGGCCTGCTGGTGAAGACCCATGCCCTGGGCAGCTACCCGGGAGGCCCCACACCGGAGCGGCTGGTGGAGCTGCACAACCAGGAGCTGGACCACCTGAACCTCATCCGCGAGTGCATCTACCGGCTCGGCGTGGACGTGCCCCAGCTGACGACGCCCGGGGACGGCGCGGATCCGCGGCCCCATGGGCTGCTCCGGGCCGTGGACGACCCGTGCGCCACGCTCCCGGACGCGCTGCGCGCGGTCCTCATCTCCGAAATCCTCAACAACGCCGGCTGGGCGATGCTCGTGGACCTGGCCCAGGAGCTGGGACCGCCCGACCTGGTGGACGCCTTCCGCGAGGTCCTGCGCGAAGAGACGCTCCACCTGGAAGAGGTCACCACCTGGGTCGCCAACCTGCCGGACGACCTCCGCGTCACCGACGCGCGGGCCTCCGCCAGCTGAGGCGTTCAGCGGGGCATGAACCTCAGGCGTGACGGCGCTCGCGCAGGGGTTCGACCTCGCGGCGCAGCCGGGCCACGGAGAGGCCCAGGAACACCAACATCCCCACCAGCAGCCCGCCGCCGAAGGCGAGCCCCAGGAGCCACGGCTGGAACGAGCGCACCAGCCCGCCCGCGACGCCCTGGCTGAAGGCTCCGCCCAGCCGCGTCAGCGCCGCGTCCCGGCAGGCCACGGCTTCGGCCCCCTGGCGCCCCTCGCATTCGGGAAAGACGGAGCCCAGCTCCTGGCGCGACTGCTCCACCATGGTGGTCGCCATCCGGCCCGCGGTGGCGGACAGGCTCTGACCCAACGGACCTTCTCCCTCTGGCCCCAGCTGACGCTCCAGCTCCGCGCTCAGCCCCTTCGCGACCTGCGAGGCCATCGTCGAGGAGTAGGTCTCGAACCCCGAGCCTCCCGTCCCGGTGCCACCGGATGCGTGCCCCAGGACTCCGCCGGGAACCTCCGCCACCGGCCCGCCCGACGGCGGGTCCCCTGGCGCGGTGGGCGGAGTCTCTGGCCGGGTGACCGCGTCGAGCATTCCGCGCGCGGCCTGCTCTGCTTCGCGGCGGGCCAAGGCGTCGTCGGTGGCCTGCTCCTCGGCGGTCTTCTCCGCCTCATGCTCCTGGATGGACTCCAGGGCGCCCTCCGTGCCCTGCTTCGCCACGTCATGGGCGATGGCACCACACCCCGTGCTCCCCAGGAGTACGAGCATCGCCAGCCCCACGGCCTTCACGTCGCGCATGCCGTCCCTCCCCGGTGGCATCTCTCCGTCACGAGTTCAACCTAGGGACCGAAGGGAACGCGCGACGCAGAGGCGGAAGGGATGCCCCTTGCCCGCCTGCCGGCCACCGCGGCCCTGTCACCCGCGCGGCTGTCCAGCAAGCAGGCGAACCCCTGTATCAGCGGGCCACGGGCCGCCTCCGGGCGACGCGCTCCCGCACGGTGGCGATGAAGGCCGGCTTGTCCGCGCTGCCCTTCACGCCGTCGAAGTCCAGGTCCAGGTTCTCGGCCACGGCCCGGAGGTATTCCAGACAGGGCTCGTCCTGGGGCGTCTTGCCTTCGGCGAACAGCGGATGGCAGACAGGGCAGTAATTGACCACCCAGACGCGCTCGCCCTCTGGAATCTCCAGCGAGACAGGGCTGCCGTCACTCATGTCCTCTTCGTACGGCTCGATGCGCCAGACGCCCGTGGAGTCATCGTCGTCCATGAGCAGCTGCCGGTAGTTGAGGCTGGGGACGAACTCCCAGTCGCCCCAGTCGTAGCCGAAGGACTGCGTCCGCGTGCGGCGGGCGCGGCTCCGGGCTTCCTCGAAGGCGTCCGCGTCCTCCGGCGCCTCGTCGGCGACGAAGAAGAACAGGTCCAGGAGGGCCTCGTCGTTGCCGAAGCCCTCCTCCTCGCACTCCTTGCCGGTCTTCTCACCGCACTCGAATGACGAGGGAGGACCGCAGACACTGCATCGGTAGTCGTGGACGCCCATGGCTGGAGCCTACCAGTCCCACCGCGTCACTCCTCGGGGGCCTCCGCCTCCGGCACGTCGAAGGTGCACGTCGGCTGGCCGCCATCCGCACTCGCCCCTGACCCTGGTGAGGTCTTTCAGCAAGAGGAAGGACGAAGCGCAGCAGGCGCGGGCCAGGAGCGGCAGCACGACGCGCGGCGGATGGGACATGGCCTTCATCCCATCCGGAGGGCCGTGGAGGCATGGCCCGGCCCGGTGGGCACGACCCGCCGGGCCGCGTGCCTCCGTATGAGGAGGCATGCGAGTCATGGACCTCCGCCGGACGCGGTACCTGCTGGGCGCCCTGCTGTCGTGGGGCGCCGCCGCCTGCCATGGGACGGACGGGCCTGCATCCCCGTGTGAGGGCTCGGAGTGCGCGGTGCCCGGGCTCACCCGGGCGTTCGAGCAGGGCACGCCGTCCGCCCAGACGCAGCCGCGCGGAGACTTCGGGGGCCTCAAGGTGCGGCGGGCCTCCGGACGCACCTTCGTGCTGGAGACGACGCGGGACGCGGAAGGACGGGACACCCGCCGGCTCACCGTGTCCTCGCGGGACGGCACGCGGCCGTGGCGGTTCGACGCCGCGGCCGGTGACCACCTGAGCGACTTCACCGTGCACCCGTCCGGGGAGGTCACCCTGGGCGTCGAGCGCACCGGCGCGACGGCGGAGGCCTACGACCTGGTGCGCCTGTCCGCCGAAGGTCGGGTGCTGTCGCGGCAGCCCCTGCCCACGCCCGCGACGGTGCCCGGCGCCGACCTGGGAGACACCCTGCCCTCCCCCGCGTTCCGCATGAAGTCGCCCTGGGTCCACGCCCTCACCGACGGCTGGCTGCGCACGGAGGCGCGTGGCGAGGACGTGGCCGTGGCCTTCCTGTCACTCGTGGCCATTCCGGAAGGCGGGCCCGCCACCCAGGAGCTGGCGTCAGGTTTGATGACGCTCCGCTGGCTGGACGGGCGCTACACCGAGCAGTGGACCCGCGTCGTCGACGGGCGCCACTCCACGCAGCCGGCCGCCTGGGCCTACGACGAGTTCCGCTGGCGCGAGGCCCCGCTCCGGCCGCTGCTCGCGGTGGACCCGGACGGCCGGCTGGTGGTGGGCCGCACGTGGAACAGCTCCCGATGCCTGGCCTCCAGCCGCACGTTCAACGACTTCACCTCCGTGCACTGCCGCTCCTGCGACGACGTCACCACGCCCGCGGACACCGAACGGCAGCCCTTCGCAGTGACGGCCTTCACGCCGGTGGGGACGCGCATCGGGACGCACGCCTTCGTCCCCGCCCGGGCGGCGGAGTTCGTCGTCTTCGACATGGCGGTGCGCGACGGGGAGGTGGCGCTCGCGGGCACCGTGGTGACGGAGGGCTCGGATGGCACCATCGCCTGGTACCCGTCCGCGCCGGGCACGCAGGACCGGATGACGCCCTACGACGGTTACCTGGGCGTGCTGTCTCTCGACTCGGGCGCCCTGCGCTTCGAGCACCGCGTGGACACGGGCCGCGCGGACCACTTCTCCGCGCTGCACTGGACGGACGCGGGACTGGCGGCCGTGGGCGCGTCCGGCTGGGACCGGTGGTACGGCGGGATGAGCATCTCGCGCGGCGCCGGGGCCCTGCTCGCGCTCGCGTCCACCGACGGCCAGACGGTGCGCACGCGGCGGCCCGGCCCCGAGGGACAGGGCCGCCATTTCCACCTGCTGGGAGTGGACGCGGACGGGGACTCGCTGGTGGCGGTGGGGCTCGCGGAGGCGCCGATGACGCACTCCGGAGACGACGGTCACCTGGAGGCGATGACCTTCGGCGGGCTCACGGTGGAGCTGCGCTGAAGCCACCCGCGCGACCCACGGGCTCAGTACGCCGGCGACACGTAGCAGAAGTCAGACAGGTAGGGGCAGTCCTGCGGGCAGCTGTAGGAGTTCTCCGCGCTGGGGTCGCAATAGCTGTCATCGCAGACGGCGCACAGGCCGGCGGAGGACGCGGACGCGAACCCCATGGGGCTCACGTAGCAGAATACGGTTCGAGGATGGCGCTCAAAGCCCCAGGGAGCGCGGCGTAGACTGCCGGGCATGACGACCTCCGCTTCCGACGCCTCGCGGCTCCTGGACCTGCTGTGGGAGCGCTACGCCTCCGAAGTCCCCTTCGCGCGCACCTTCGTGACGCTGTCCGGGGGACACTTCCGCAACGACCACGTCGCGTTCCGCACCCTCGCGCGGCCGGAGGGAGGCATCGCCCTCTTCTCCCGCGTGTTCGAGCGGTTCGGGTGGAAGCCGGCCGGCGCGTACACGTTCCCGGACGCGCACCTGTCCGCCATCTACCTGTCGCATCCGGACGGCCTGCCGCGCGTCTTCCTGTCCGAGCTGAAGCAGGAGGAGCTGTCGCCCCGCGCCCGCGAGCTGCTCGCCGCGCTGCCGGTGGATCCGCCGCCGCCGGAGGACGTGGAGGCGCTCGCGGCGTGGTTCACGGCGCCGCAGCCTCCGGACGAAGCCGCGCTGCTGGAGCTGGAGAAGGAGACGCAGTACGGGGCGTGGCTGCTGGCCTTCGGCCGCAAGGTGAATCACTTCACCGGCGCGGTGGACGACGTGGAGGCGTGGCAGCGGCGCATGCGCGAGGCGGGCGTGCCCATGAAGGCGGACATCGAGGGCGCGCCCGGCACTTCGCTCCGGCAGACGGCCACGCACGCGGCCCCGCTGCCCCTGACGCTCCGGGGCGGTGGCACGCGCTCGTGGCCGTATGCGTACTTCGAAATCGCCCAGCGCTCGGGAGGGTTCGACGGGTTCCTGGGGCCGCAGGCCCGCGCGCTGTTCGACATGACGAAGCGGGGCTGAGGCTCGCGGCCCGGAGAGGGGCGTGTCGGCTCCGCGATGGAGCTGTCCATCCCCGGGGTGGGGCCTTCAGGCAAGGCAGCGCGGAGGACGTGTTGCGAGGGCTGGGACGCCTCTCCACCTTGCCGCACGACAAACCCACGACAGAGGAGGCACACCATGCCCATGTCCCGACTGCCGCTGATGCTCGCCGCGACCGCTGCGCTTTGTTTCTCCGCGGGTTGTTCCAAGAAGGGGATGCACAAGGAGGAGTCCAAGGAGCCGATGTCCGCCACCGCGATGTCGTCCACGGGGGACCAGCGCTGCCCCATGTCGGTCCCGGGCGCGCAGGTCCAGACGCAGGACACGTCCGACGGCGTGGCGCTCATGTTCACCACGTCCGACCCGTCGCAGGTGTCAGACCTCCAGACGCGCGCCCGGCGGATGCTGAAAGAGCAATCCAAGGGCTCCAGCGAGGAGACGCCCATGGGCATGGCGCGAGCGGAGGACCTGGGCGACAGCTCCATGGAGATCCAGGATGGCCTCGACGAGAGCGCCACCGGCGGAGGTGGCGCCCAGGGCATGGCCGGGGCGCCCACCGTCCCCGCCAAGGCCGTGGCCACGGACACGCCGCAGGGCATCACCATCACCTACTCCGCGCAGGACCAGATGCAGAAGCGCCAACTCATCGACGAGGTCCACGAGACCGCCCGTCAGCTGAAGGGTGGCCTCTGCCCCGGCATGTAGCCCACGCGCCGGGACGGCGTGATGAACGCCGTCCCGGTGGAAGTCCTACCGGCGGAACACCACCGTGAGGTTGTTGCTCGGCATCTCCACCACGCGCTCGCGCTGGAGCCCGTGGCGCGCAGCCTCGGCGGTCACCGCGCCCAGCTCGCGCACGCCCCAGGACGGATCGCGTGCGCGGAGCGACTCGTCGAAGGCGAGGTTGCTCGGCGCGGTCTCCCTTCCCTCCACGAAGTAGGGGCCGTACAGCACCAGCCGTCCGCCCGGGCGCAGCACCCGCGCCGCGCCCCGCATCAATCCCTGGCAGGCCGCCCACGGCGCGATGTGGATCATGTTCACGCAGAGCATGGCGTCCGCGTGCTCCACCGGCCAGGCGTCCGAGCTCGCGTCCAGCAAGCGCGCGGGCAGGACGTTGGCCAGCCCGTCCTCCAGGCGCCACGCGTCGATGCTCTCCAGCGCCGCCGGGTCGCCGTCCGTCGGCTGCCAGGTCAGCCCCGGGAACGCCTTCGCGAAGAAGGCCGCGTGCTGGCCGGTGCCGCTCGCCACCTCCAGCAACGTGCCCTCCGTGGGCAGCACCTCCCGGAGGACGGCGAGGAGCGGTTCGCGGTTGCGTTCGGTGGCCGGGGCGTGACGCTTCATGCCCTCCCCTCTTCCACACCCGCGCACGCGAGGAAAGGCCTCTCGCGGAAGATTGCAATCACAGTCAAATCAACAACCGCCCGCGCACGGAATCCGCAACACTTTCCGGGTCCTGCCGAAAACCTCCTGCTTCAACTCGCCTCATCCCCCAGGCAGGAGTGACCTTGACGTTCTTCAACCGGAATGTTTCACGCATGCTGTGCTCGGTGTCTCTGCTCGCGCTCGCGGGCTGCGGGCCGCTGGAAGCAGACGCTCCCTCCCTCCCCGAGCAGGAGGTCGCGACCGCCCGGCAGGCGGTGTCCAACATCGCGTACCGGAGCAGCGCCACGGCGGGCGGCAGCACGCGCACGTCGCTGAGCATCGCGAAGCCCACGGGCACGGCGGTGGGTGACGTGCTGCTCGCTCGCATCATCAACCGCAACAACGTGGCCGCGGTGGCGACACCGCCCGCGGGCTGGACGCTGGTGCGCTCGGACCAGAGCGCTTCGCAGCTCAAGGCGTGGATCTTCTACAAGGTCGCCACCGCGTCCGAGCCTTCCACGTACGCGTTCACCCTCGACATCGCCAGCTACATGGCCGGCAGCATCTCCGCGTTCTCCGGCGTGGACACGGCCAACCCCATCGACGCGCAGACGGGCCAGAAGAACGGCCTCACCGCCAGCTTCAACACGCCCGCCCTCTCCACCAGCACCGCCAACGGCGTCGCGGTGTGGTTCGGCTCACAGCTGTGGACCGGCGCCGCGTGCCCGGCGAGCCCCATCGTCCCGCCCGCGGGCTTCACCGAGCCCGTGGACACCTGCCTCGTGTCCTCGTCCACGGGCGTCATCTACAACGTGGCCCACAAGGACCTGGGCGCCGCGGGCGCGCAGGGTTCGTTCAACGGTTCGTCCCCGTACGCGGAGACGAACACCGCGCAGGTGGTGGCGCTGCGCGCGGCCAACGCCTCCGCCTCCTGCTCCGTGGGGGACACCTTCTCCACCGCGTACACCACCCAGGGCACCGTGACGGCCACCGCGCTGGTGGAGCCGTCGGGCATCGCCGCCAGCCGCCTCACGCCGGGCGTCCTCTACGCGCACAACGAGGACACCACCGCCATCGTCGCCATCAGCACCGCGGACGCGAGCACGCAGGGCACCTTCACCGTGTCCAACGTGACGCCCGCGGACTGGGAGGACGTCGCCACCGGCCCATGCCCCGCCGGCCAGTGCATCTACATGGGCGACATCGGCCGCTCGAGCGCCAACTTCCCCACGCCGCCGTCCACCTTCGCCGTCTACCGCATCCCGGAGCCCGACATCGGCGCGGGCCAGACGAGCGGAAACCTCACCGCCGAGGCCTTCCCCTTCCAGTACCCGGACACGCCCAAGGACGCGGAGACCATCATGGTCCACCCCACCACGGGCGACATCTACATCGTCACCAAGTCCTATTCGGGCGCGAGCAAGGTCTACAAGTTCCCCCAGCCGCTCCCCACGCCGGGCACCATGAGCACGCTCGTGTTCGTGGCCAACCTCCCGCTGCCCACCACCACGGACACCAACTACGGCGCCGCCACGTCCGGCGCCATCCACCCGTGCGCCAACCGCTTCCTGCTGCGCACCTACCGCAAGGTGTATGAGTTCCGCGCCGCCACCGGCGCGGCCTTCGAGACCGCGTTCGCCGCCACGCCCGTCTCCCTGACGGACACCGTGGAGGGCCAGGGCGAGGCCATCGAGTACGACCCGACCGGCACGGCCTATTACACGATGAGCGAGTCGCCCTCGCCCTTCCGGCTCAAGCGCGTCGTGCGCCAGTAGCTCGCAATCGCAGTCATCCCCAGGCCGCGTCCGGCTCCCGGGCCGGGCGCGGCCTTTCGTGCGCCGTAAGACAGCCACGCCGAGACAGCACGTTGGCGGATTTTATGCTATTTCTCGTTTTCCATGTATAATCGCATCCATGCGATGCTTCCGTCCCCGTCTCGCGCGCGCCGCCGCGCTGCTTTCGGTGTTCACTCCGCTGGTGGCCTGCGGGCCGGACGGAGGCGCGCCGTCCTCCCCTGACGCGCTGCCCGGGCAGTCGCGGGCGTTGGCGGCGACGGGCCACAAGGCGTTCCGGGTGATGACGTACAACGTGCGCGGTCCCCTGGACACGGGCGTGCGCGCGTGGCCCAACCGCAAGGCGGCGGTCCTCCAGCGCATCCTCGCGAACAACGCGGACATCGTCGGCGTGCAGGAGGCCCAGGCGCCCTCGGGCGGCCCCAGCATCCCCGCGGACCTCATCGCGGGGCTCACGGGCGCGGACAAGCCCTACGGTGTCTACAACCCGGGCGGTGGCAGCCCGAAGCTCGTCTTCTTCAAGAAGAGCCGCTTCGAGATTGCCCCGGAGGTGGGCCAGGGCAACGAGGCGCTCGTGAATCCCTATGCCTCCAGCGAGACATGTTTCAGCCACGCGGAGGGCAAGAAGATTGCCTGGGTGGGCCTGCGAGACCTGGCCTCCGGTCAGGTGTACTTCGTGGCCAACACGCACTTCGCCTACGCGGCGGCGTGCTCCCTGGGGCGGCTGCGGGAAGCCGAGCAGATGGCGTCGTTCCTGGCCACGAAGCCCGGGGGTCTGCCGGTCATCGCCATGGGGGACTTCAACTCCGACGCGCAGGGCCAGTCCACGCCGGGGGAGACGACCATCGCGGACCTGGAGGGCGGGGCCCGGCTGTTCCGCACCGCGCGCTTCGACGGCGTGACGGGCGTGGACGACGCCACGTTCAACAACGCGTGGAACGGCTCCACGTCCACGAAGTACCAGCGGCTGGACTACATCTTCCACAACGGGGGCGCGCTCACCTCGTCCGCGCCCGCCATCGACCGGACGGAGAGCGGCGGCCTCACGCCGTCGGACCACTACCCGGTGCTCGCGACCATCCGCCCGTCCATCTTCACCGCGGGCTCCACCCTTTCGCCGACGCCCAGCGGCACGTCCACCAGCACGCAGCTGTTCTTCGCGGACGTCACCGGTGACGGCTGCGCGGACCGCATCACCTGGAACTACGCGGTGGGCGAAGGCGAGACGTGGGTGGCGAAGTCGAAGTGCGACGGCGGCTTCGCCCCGGCGGTGAAGAACACGGGCGCGACGAGCGGGGTCGCCACCACGCGCTTCTTCTTCGCGGACGTCACCGGCGATGGGTGCGCGGACAAGGTCCTGTGGCGGCCCAACCTGGGGGACGGCGAGGTGCGCATCTACCCCGCGAAGTGCGACGGCACCTTCGGCGACCGCGTGGCCGTCACCCAGGCGGCGAGCACCAGCGACGCCACGCGCTTCTTCTTCGCGGACATCACCGGCGATGGGTGCGCGGACCTGGTGCGCTGGAACCCCACGCAGAAGTCCGGCGCCTTCGACACCTTCGTGTCGAAGTGCAACGGCACGGTGTCCTTCGGCGCCGCGGTGACGAGCACGACGGGAGCGAACACGAGCGCGGGCACCCGCGTGTACTTCGCGGACGTGGACGGTGACGGCAAGGCGGACCGCATCCTCTGGAATCCGGCGCAGGAAGGGGGCCGCACGCGCGTGTACCGCTCCACCGGCGCGGGCGCGTTCGCGCTGTTCTTCCTGCACGAGGCGGGCACCAGCGGCGTGGACACGTCCCGCTTCTACTTCGCGGACGTGGACGGCGATGGCAAGGCGGACAAGGTCTTCTGGCGGCCGGGCTTCCGCGAGGGCCGGATGCAGATCTACCCGAGCACCGGCAGCAACTTCGCGGGCAGCCCGGTGATGGACAACACGGGCTTCAGCAACTCGGAGAACACGGACTTCTTCTTCGCGGACATCGACGGCCGGGACGGCGCGGACAAGGTGTACTGGAACCCCAACAACTACGACGGCGACACCAAGGTGTTCCGCGCGCTGGCACCGTAGCGCCAGCACGCGGAAGGAGCGCGCGCCATCAGTCCTGGAGGACGGAGTAGCCGTACGTGTTCGAACTCCACGAGTCCGGTTCGAACACCGGGGGCGCCGCCTGGTAGAGGTCCTGGTAGCCGTGGCCCTTCCCCAGGGAGCGGGAGGACCACTGCACGAAGTAGCGGCCCGCGCCGAGCTCCCGCAGCGGCGACACCTCCGCGGGGAGGATGAAGGGGGTGAAGCTGTCCACGGTCGCGGGGGCGGTGACGTACCAGTCGAGCTCCGGCGCCTGCTGGGGAATCATGCGAATCGTCACGCTGTGCACGGCGGGGTCGGCGCTCCAGCGCAGCGTCAGCCCGGAGCGCGGTCCCGAACCGGGCGCCGCCTCCGTGCCCGCCACAGGCGAGGTGAGCGTCACGGGCTCGGGCAGGGCCAGCGACGTGACACCCCCAGCGGCCAGCGGCGCGTTCACGACCACCCGCCCGGATGAGATCCGCTCATCGCTGCCCGCCGTCGCGGACAAGCGGACGTCCACGGTGTCGAACGGCGGCGTCCGGGCCATGGCCGGGACCTCGATGGGCGTGGCGCCGGGGGTGCTCGTGGTGAAGAGGTACTCCGACCCGAGCGTGAAGGTGGCGGTGACGCTCGACAGCGCCCCATAGGGCTGGAGGTTCGTCACTTCCACCGGCAGCGGCTGGTCCAGCGGGTGGTCCAGGGGGATGACCAGCCCGCGGGTGGTCCGCCCCTCTCCCACTGCGAGGTCCCGCAGCAGTCCCACGGCCGAAATCCGGCCGGTGTTGTCGGTGTTGTCGGTGACGAACAGCGCCACCTGGCCGGGGTTCTCCCCCCGGACGTCGACACTGAAGGTGCCGTCCGCCTGCGTGTGGGTGATGCCCGCGAAGCCCTTCCCCACCACGCGCACCTGCGCCGGTCTTCCCAAAAGGTTCGTCACGCGGCCAGCGAGGGTGGCCTGCCGGCTGCCCGGGAAGCCCGCGAGCGAGCCGAAGCCGGAGCGGACCCACACCTCCGTGCCCTCCACGTTCAGCGTCGTGCTTGCCCACACCTTGCCGTCGCCCACCATGACGACGGTGATGTCCTGAGGGCCGGTGATGGCCGCGTCATGGAACCGCGCGATGCCGTCACGGCCCAGCGGCTGACGGAAGCGGCTGCCGTCCCCCAGGAGGACGGTGATGCCCTGCATGTCGCCAAGGCCGGCGACGAAGTCCCACCAGTCCGAATGGACGATGAGGGTGGCCGGGCCTTCCGGGCCCGCATCCGGAGAGTGGGTGGGCGGGTCGGTCTTGTCGCCACAGGCGACGCACAGCAGCACGGCGAGCGCAATCAAGCGATGCAATGAAGGTCCCCCAGCAGAACGATGCGGCATTCGAAAGCCGGCCCCCTGACGCAGGAACCCGCTCCAGCTGACGGCGTGCACGAAGAAGAGCACTCCAAGGCCCCTGCCCCACGAACCCATGGCCCCGGACGGTGCGACGCGCGCAGACTGCGCTCCCACATGCGCGCCCTGCTCTTCGCCACCGTCCTGTCCGGGGTCCTCGGCTCCGCGTCCGCGCGGGCCCAGGCCCCTGCCCGCTCCTACGTGCTGCGCCCGGCGCGCGTCTTCGACGGCACCACGCCCAAGCCCCACACGGGCTGGGTGGTGGTCGTCACCGGCGAGCGCATCGTCGCGGCGGGACCGTCGCAGGGCGTGAAGGCGCCGGAGGGAGCGGAGGTCATCGACCTGCCCGGCGCGACGCTGCTGCCCGGGCTCATCGAGGGCCACTCGCACCTGTTCCTGCATCCGTACAACGAGGCGACCTGGAACGACCAGGTGCTCAAGGAGTCCCTGGCGCTGCGCGTGGCGCGGGCGACGAATCATGCGAAGGCGACGCTGATGGCGGGCTTCACCACCACGCGCGACCTGGGCACGGAGGGCGCGGCGGACGCGGACGTGGGCCTCAAGCAGGCCATCGACCAGGGCATCATCCCGGGCCCGCGCATGGTCGTCACCACGCGCGCGCTGGTGGCCACCGGCAGCTACGGCCCCAAGGGCTTCGCGTCCGAATGGACGGTGCCCCAGGGCGCGGAGGAGGCGGACGGCGTGGACGGCCTCACGCGCGCGGTGCGCGGGCAGATGGGGCGCGGCGCGGACTGGATCAAGGTCTACGGCGACTACCGCTGGGGCCCGCGCGGCGAGGCGCTCCCCACCTTCTCCCTGGACGAGCTGCGCCTCATCGTGGAGACGGCGAAGAGCGGCGGGCGTCCGGTGGCCGTGCACGCCAGCACGCCGGAGGGCATGAAGCGCGCGGTGCTGGCCGGAGCGGAGAGCATCGAGCACGGAGACGCCGGCACGCCGGAGGTCTGGAAGCTGATGGCCCAGCGAGGCGTGTTCCTGTGTCCCACGCTGGCGGCGGGCGACGCCATGCTCCAGTACCGCGGCTGGAAGCGAGGCGTGGATCCGGAGCCCGAGTCCACGAAGAAGAAGCGCGAGGGACTCAAGGCCGCGCTGGCGGCGGGCGTGCCCCTGTGCGTGGGTGGAGACTCGGGCGTCTTCACGCACGGGGAGAACGCGCGCGAACTGGAGCTGCTGGTGGCCAGCGGCGTGACGCCCGCGCAGGCGCTCCAGGCGGCCACCTCCGGCAACGCGCGGATGCTGCACTGGGAGGACCGCATCGGGCAGGTGAAGGCCGGGCTCTTCGCGGACCTCGTCGCCGTGGAGGGCGACCCCACGCAGGACATCCGCGCCGTGCGCAAGGTGCGGTGGGTGATGAAGGGCGGCACGCTGTACCAGCGCTGAAGCGGCGCTCAACGCCTCGCATGGAGGACGCGGCCGAGCAGGACGTCCGCGAGCCCCGCCAGCAGCAGCACCGGCGCGGCCAGCACCGCGCCGAACCAGGACAGCGCATAGAGGACTCCGAAGCCCATGCTCCAAGGACCGCCCACGACGGTCCCGGACAGCACGCCCACGGACTCACGGCCTCCGCCCAGGTGCAGCGCCAGGAAGAGCGCGCCGAGGCCCAGCGCGGCAATGACAAACGGGTGTCGCATCATCGGTGCGCCTCCAGGTGCGGCGCCCGCGCGAGGCGCCAGAGAGGTCCTTCGACGAGCGCGTACAGCAGCACCGCGTCCGCGAGCGGATTGCCCGCCGCGAAGCGCAAGCCGGTGTCGTCGTGCACCGGGAACGCCGCGAAGTGGAGGCTCGTGAGCAGCCCGTCCAGCGCCGCTTCGTCGTCGAACGCCGCCGCCCCCACGAGCGCGAGCCCGCTGGAGCCCGCGTTCGCGTTCACCCACGGAATCGTGGGCCCGGAGTCGATGTCCTGCACCGCCTCCGCCGCCTCTGGCCACTCCCCCGCCCACGCGAAGCCCAGCGCCTGTCCCAGGAGCGCTGCGCGGGCCCGCTGGTACTGGTCGCTCGCGAAGTCCGCGTCCACCACCTGGAGCATGTGCGCCGCGAGCCACAGCGTGGAGCCCTCTGGCCCATCCTTCGTCACGCCTTCATAGGTGAAGCTGGACACGAGCAGACCTGTCCGACTGTCGGACAGGTTCTCCCGCGCGGAGGCCACCCACCGGCGCAGGAGCGCGCCATGGTCCCGCCCGTCCACCCGGTCCGACAGGCGCAGCGCCGCGAGCGCCACCGTGTTGCAGAAGGTCCAGCCCTCGTCCGGATAGCTCTCCGCCGCGAGCACCGGCGCGCGCTCCAGCTGTCCGGCGATGAGGTCCACACGCTCGCGCAGGAGCGGCGTGTAGTCCGCGCGTGTCTCCACCATCTGGCGCGCGGCGAGCATCAACGCCAGCTCACCGTCCACGAAGAGGCTGCGCCCGGCCGGGTCCTTGAAGGGGCCCGCGTGCACGTAGGGCAGGAAGAAGGCCTCGTGCGCCCGCCGTTCGTCTCGCAGCGTCCGGGCGATGAGCGCGTCCACGACGGCCAGGTGCTCCGCCCTTCGCGCGGGCTCCGACAGCGCGAGGTTCGCGAACGACAGCACGGAGAAGGTGCGCACCATCAGGTCCCACTCCGGGTTCGAGCGGTGGAGCACGTCGCGCTCCGCGCTCGACTCCTGGAGCGAGAACGCGCGTTGGCGAAGGGCCAGCGCCGCCGCCAGCGCTTCCCGGTCGCGGGGCCGGAACAGGAGGTGAAGCGCTGGCAGCCACACCGCCACGGCCAGCACCAGCAGCACGAGTTTGCGTCGCATGCGCGGCAGTCTCCGTCGCGGGCAGGGCCGCATCGTGGCGCCTCGGGCCGGACGGTCGGCCCCGAGCACTGAACGGTCGCGGTCCCATCCGAACCGGCGCATCCCGCGAACGCCTTGTCCCAATCCTCCGGCCCCGCGTGTCTCAAGCGCCATGAAGACACACGGCTGGAAGGCCCTGGGCGTGGGGACGTTCTTGTTCGGAGGGGGCATGGTGCTGCCCCCTTCCGCGGAGGCGTGCAGCGGAGTGCCCTGCTACCCCCGATGGATTGATTTCCCGATGCCGGCGGACGCGGTCGTGCCCGCGAACGTGCCGGCGCTGGTGATGGCGTCGCCTGGATGGCCCCCCGTCGACAGCGGGAGTCTGCGCCTGCGCACGGAGGATGGCGCCGACGTGGAGGCACGGCTCCTGTCAGGCCCTCGCGGAAGCGGGGTCCTCGTCCCGGCGGCGCCGCTCGTGCCGGGGACCGGCTATCGGCTGGAGGGCTACAGCCCATGCCCGGGAGCTTCTGAGGAAGAGAACGCCGCGGCGACGACGTTCACCGCGGGCCCGGCGGTCGCGCTTCCCGCGACGTCGGGGACCCTGCAAGCCGGACCCGAGCAGCACGGATCCTTCCCGGTCCATGGCGGCGCTTCCTGTTCGACGGAGGTGGAGGGCAGCGAGGTGACGCTGGCGTTCACACCCGCACCGGAGCTGGTGCCCTTCCTGCCGTGGGTGCACTGGACGCTGGAAGTGGATGGGCAGCCTTGGGCCACCGCACCGCACGGCGCGGTGGAGCCGGCGGGCACTCTCCGCTTCTTGAACCGGCTCCAGTACCCGCATGCACTGCTCACCGTGTACTCGGTCTGCGAGTTCCCTCGGCAACAGCCGCCCCCCACGGACCAGGGGCTCGCGCCCGGAAGGCATGTGGCCACGCTGCGTCCGGTGCTCGAACAGTCCCCCACGCCGCTTCCCGCCCTGGAGGTCTCCTTCGAGCTGACGTGCCCCAAGGAAGAGCCCGAGCCCAAGGCTCCGCGAACCGAGGGGTGCTCCCAGGCGGGCGGAGGCCTCGCGGCGTTCGGGCTCCTGGCCACGCTCCGGCTCTGGCGACGCATGCCGCGCACGAATCGTCCCTGAGCGATGTCCCAACGTCCCGGGCTCCCGTGTCTGATGAAGCAAATGCACGGACACACCTGGACATGGGGCGCGGTGGGGATGTTCCTCCTGGGGCTGGGGGCGCTCGCGCCTCCCTCCGCGGATGCGTGCGTCGCGCCCAACTGCCTCGTCGACGTCCGCTTCCCGCTCCCCGAGGACGGCGGCACGGTTCCCTCGAACGTCCCCGGGCTGGTGGTGGTGCCGCCGCTCCTGGAGAACACGGACGTCTCCACGCTCCGGCTGCTCCAGTCGGATGGCACGCCGGTGCCCTTCACGCTGGCGAATGGCGACCGGAGGACGCATGTCGTGGTCCCGAAGGCGCCGCTCGTGCCGGGCACGCAGTACCGCATCGAGGCGAAGGGCCTCTGCCAGTTCCAGGACACGCAGACGCAGTCCGCGACCTTCACCGCGGGCCCGGAGCTGCCCCTGCCCACGACCCTGGGCACGCTGAGCGTGGACACGCCGAGCCAGGGGGTGTTCCCCGTGTTCGGAGACTCGAACTGCGGAAGCCCGCAGGAAGGCGAGGCCACCACGCTGCGCTTCACCCCGTCGCCGGAGCTGGTGCCGTTCCTGCCCTGGGTGCACTGGGAGGTGGAGGTGGACGGGCAGCCCTGGTCGTTCGCCAATCACCACGGGTTGACCTCGACGGGCGAGGACAACCCGGACAGCCACAAGTACGAGTACAGGCGGCAGCTGCTGTCCCTCTACACGGTCTGCCAGGCATACAACCCGCCGCCGCCCAACATGGGCCTCACGCCCGGACGTCATCAGGCCACGCTCAAGGGAACGCTGGAGCACGCGGACCTCACGCTGCCGCCGCTGAGCGTGGACTTCGAGCTCCGCTGCCCCACGCGGTGCATGGCCGCGGGCTGCGCCGACGGGGGCACGGGCGTTGTCGGAGACCCCGTGGACGAGGAGCCCATCCACAGCCCGGCCAAGAGCGGCTGCACCCAGGCGGGAGGGGGCCTGACGGTGCTGGGACTGCTCGCCACGCTGCGGCTCTGGCGCGGCCGCAAGGCCCGGGATTGAGCCCCGGAGGCCGGGAGCGCCGACCTCCGAGGCCGGTACTCCCGGTCTCGGGTGGCTCAGGGCACCGGCGGCGCGGGAGCCGTGAAGCTCACAACGGTGCCGCCCTCGCCCGCGGCCATGATGCGAGTGGGTGAAGGGCCATCCAGCGAGGACAGCGGGGTTCCCCCTGGGTACACGGTGGTCCACGCAGCTCCGTCGTAGAACACGATCCTCCCTTCACTGGTGGCGACGTAGATGCCCTTCTCACTGAAGGCAAGGATGTCCCGGATGCCGGCCTTCGTGGTTCCATTGGATTCGAAGACGGTAGGCAGGGAGCTCCAGACGCCTCCACTCCTCTTGAGGACCAGTCCATTCTCGCCTGCCGCGTAGGCGAAGCGGCCATCCGTGACATGGACGCCCCTGAGCTGTCCGTCGAAGGCTCCGCCCTGGAGGTCCGGCTGCCACGAGGAGCTTGCCGTGTCATAGCGGTAGGCAACTGCCTTGGCAGTTCCATCCCCGCCCACGGCCAGCAATGTGTCCTCGGACCCGCCGCTCGCGACCGCACGAAGGTTGTCGGGAACAGTGCCGAACTCAGTCAGATCCCTGCTGAGCTGGTTGTAGGGCTCTACCCATTTGAAGGTCTTGCCCTGGCTCGAGACCACATAGACAGTGGGGTCTTTGATCTGCTCGATACCCGTGATGCCATACAGCGTCGTCTGATTGTTTGAGCCGGGCGCGGTGGGAGTGAAACACTCCTGATCGGAGGTGTCGGGGCCCCGGGTCGTCATCCTCCCTGCATCCCCGACGGCGAAGACGCGCCCGCTCGCGGACGCCCACACCGCCTTCCAATTCCCCTTGCAGGAAGGTCTCGTAAACGACGTCGTCTCGCCGGTCGTGCTGTCGAAATGGACGAGCTTGTCCTCACCAACCAGCCACGCCTTCCGGCCCTCGTCGTAAAGGGCGATGGCCGTCACGTCCACAGTTCCTCCAACGCCCGCTTGCGTCGTCCAAGCGAGGGTGCCACACCCCTCGTCCACGGCATTGGAGCAGTTGTTGTCCAGCCGGTCGCAGAGCTCCGGCAGCCCGGGCCGGACGTAGGCGGAGCTCTCATCGCAGTCCTCGGATTGGGTCACAGCGCCAACCACGGGGGCCTCACAGCCCAGCCCCACGTCCTGGCCCTTGGAACCGTCGCCGTCGCCGTCCACGTACCAGGCCACCGGATTCTCAGTCGGGAGTCGAGCACAGGACGTCTGGCTCGGCGTGGAAGCACACGCGACCTTGCCCGAGCACTTGAGCTCATCCTTGCAATCATCGCCGACGTCGAAATCCTCGTCGTTCATGCCATTGCAGTTGTCATCCTTGTCATCGCAGCGGAACTCCGCTCGATCCGGGCGGACCTGCCCATCGCCGTCGTTGCAGTCACCGCCTCTGTCGGCGGCCCCGGCAGGCCGGGTGCAGGCCTCCACCTGGGAGCTTCCGTAGGTGTCCCCATCCGCATCCACGAACCAGACCTTCTTGTCGACCGCGTCCGACTCCCCGAGGGTGCAGTTGTCATCCCTTCCGTTGCACACCTCCGTGGCCTTGGGGTTCACCGCACTTTCCCGGTCATCGCAGTCGGTGCCGCTGACGACACCTTCCGCGTCGGCGCTGCTGAAGTAGCCGTCCCCATCCCCATCGATGGCCCTCACGGTGAAGGACACGTCCTGCGTGCCTTCCTCGGGAACCTGCGCCTTCATCTCCTGTGGGTCGCCCACCACGGGGCCCGAGCAGTCGACCTCATGCAGCTGCGTCGTCACGCTCAGCACGCGGCCCCAGTCCTTCTTCCGGTACACCGCCACCGACACGGTGCCCGGCGTCTTGCCGGGGATCGCCACGGCGAGGCTGTTCGTGTTCCCCGCGTTGTCCGCGTCCGTGGCGGTCACCGTGACGCATCCGCGCGTGAAGCCGCTGTAGCCGATGGTGACGTTCAGCGCTCCGGCCTTCGAGTCGTCCTTCTTGCACCCCGTCAACACGGAGGCACACAGCACTGCCATCAGGATTAAACGCATGGGGCGGCATTTTCGGGTGCGCCCCTGACCCGAGCAAGACGCATCGGAGAGAAATCACACCTACACGCACCCCGACGTGAGGATGCGTGCTTCAAGCCCGGTGCCAGGACGGGCTCATTCTTCCCGTCACACAAGAAGTCGAGGCCCGCGGCGTTGTGCGCTTCCGCCTGGTGCTCAAAGGGCTGAGGAAGCGTGCAGGCAAGCAGCGGCTCGCGCGTGAGCACGAGGCCGGCGTCGCAGTTGGTAGTTGGCGGACACGCAGCGAAGTGTCACGACCCTGGAGTGGGTGACCGACCAGAGCGCCCGGGCCGCTCAGACCCTGTCCGTCCGCAGCGGCGCCTTCATCCTGGCGAGCGCGGGACTGCTCGAGGGCGCCACCCGACTGAGCGCGCGGCAGGTGATGGACCCCGCCGGGAAGGAACTCGAAGCCAAGGGACGATGGACGCGCGTCAGGCCCGCGGCCGCCGGCCCGGACTCACAGCTGAGCAGTGATTGGACGTTCAGCGGCCGCGATGACAAGCCCTGGACCGGCGTGCTGACCGTCCAGCCCGTGCCCGACGCGACCGGCCGGTACACCGCGAAGCTGTCCATCACACACACAACCTCAAACGCCGAGACCGCTCCGCGCGTAGCTTTTCATTGACATCGCGGCTTTCCAGGTAAACCTTGACCGACACTCTCGTCCGCTGTTGCATCAGCACCTCACCAGCGAAAAGGAGTGTCACATGTTGCTTCGTGGATTCGCGATGTTCGCCGTCGTCTCCATCTTCGGGATGGGCTGTGGCGGCGCTGAAGTGACGGACGGTGCCGAGAACGGTGTGCAGCCCGGTCAGGCTTCCGCCGAGCTCGTCAACAGCTGTGAGACGCTCCAGACCCGCCGCTGTTCTCCGGGGGGCATCACGGGCTGCCAGTGGGCCAATGGCACCTTTGGCGAGTGCTTCTGTCAGGAGATCCCCGCCAACAAGTGGGTCTGCTTGAGCAACTGAAGTCCCCGCGGCAACCGCCTCTGGCCGGGAATGCCCTGTCAGAGGCGGCATGGGTTGGCTTTGGCTTCTGTGTCGAGGAAGAACAGGGTCACTCGATGGATGGCGGCTCGGGCTCCAGGAGGTGCGGGGGCTCCGACTGCCCTTCGTCTCGGAGCCTGAGCGCGCGGTCGATGCGCGCGGCGGCGCTGATGAGGCCGAGGTGGCTGAAGGCCTGTGGGAAGTTTCCCAACTGCTCGCGCGTCAGCGGGTGGATCTCCTCCGCCAGCAGCCCCAGGTGGTTCGACGCCTCCGCGTGCGCGACGAAGACATCCTCGGCCTCTTGGATGCGATTGGCCAGCGCCAGCGCCTCCGCCAGCCAGAAGCCGCAGAGGATGAAGCCTCCCTCCGGCCCCGCGACCCCGTCATCCATCCGGTACCGGCGCAGGAACGGGCCCGCGCCCAGCTCCGCGCGCAGCCAGTCGAGCGTCCTCAGGATGAACGGATCCGTCCCCCGGAAGCAGCCCACGATGGGCAGCTGCAGCAGCGCGGCGTCCGGCTCGCGCCCTCCGTAGACTCCGACGAAGTGCTTGCGCGCCGGATCCACGCCGTTGCGCAGGATGTCCGCCCGGATGACGTCCGCCAGGGCGGCACTGGACTGCTCCAGCGCCGTCTCCCCGAAGAGCCGTGCCAGGTGCTGCCCCCGGCGCAGGGCCAGCCACCCCATGAGCTTCGAGTGGACGTTGTGCCGCATCTCCCTGCGCGGCTCCCAGATGCCGTGGTCGGGCTCGCTCCAGCGGCGGGCGGTGGTCTGGATGACCGAACGGAGCAGCCTCCAGGTGCGCAGCGGCAGCCGCCCGCCGGAGCGCTCGTAGAGGTACGCCGCGTCGAGCAGCGCGCCCGCGGTGTCGAACTGGAATTGGTCCCTCGCATCGTTCCCCAGCCGCACCGGCCGTGAGCCCTGGAAGCCGGTCAGGTGGTCCAGCTCCCGCTCCGGCGGCACGGAGGCACCGTCCAGCGTGTACATCACCTGAAGCGAGTCACCGCGCTGCAACGTGTCGCGCACGAAGTAGAAGAATTCGCGCGACTCATGCTGGAAGCCGAGGAGGTTGGTGGCGCGCACCGCCATCGCGGAGTCGCGGACCCAGCTGAAGCGGTAGTCCCAGTTGCGAGGCCCTCCAATCCACTCGGGGAGCGAGGTGGTGGGCGCGGCCACCATCGCGCCCGTGGGGCCGTACATCAGCAGCTTCAGCGCCAGCGCGGAGCGCAGCACGTGGTGCCGCCACGGCCCTTCGTAGTGGAGCTGTTGCGCCCACTCGCGCCAGGCCTGGCGCGTATCCCGCAGGTGGTCGAAGGGCCGGTACGTGGCCAGCGGCTCCGGCCGGTCGGAATCCCACGACAGGATCATCCAGCGCCGCTCGCCCGGCCCCATCCGGATGCGCGTCTGGAGGCCCGTGTCTCCCCGGCAGGGTTGGCCGCGCACCTCCTTGCAGGGCCGCCACTCGGCCTCCCCGCTGAGCACGGCGACCAGCCGCTCCCCTCCCGACCCGCGGGCGACAAGGCCGTGCTCCTCCCGCTCCACTCGCGTCCGCGACGCCCCGTAACCGAAGCGCGGGTCGAAGACGATGTTCAGCTCCACCGGGCCTTCCAGGCACTCGATGCGCCGGTGCACCTCGTGGACGGTGGAGCGCGGGTCGTTGGTCCACGGCATGTAGTCGATGATGCGAATGGCCCCCTTGCGCTCGAAGCGGAACAGCGTCTCCAGGACGTTGGTGTCCGGGTCGTAGCGCTGCAGGCTCTCGAAGGGCCACACGACGGGGGTGATGCCGGTGATGCCACCCTTCTCGTCATCGAGGATGCCCGCGAAGACGCTCGGGCTGTCGAAGCGGGGGAAGCAGAGCCAATCGATGACACCGTCCGGCCGGACGAGCGCGCAGGAGCTTCCATCGCCAATCACCCCGCGGCCCGCCAGGGGGACCTCCCGGTAGGACGCCGGGTTGGTGAACCGGAAGGGGCGGGCCATCCGCCTGGCGGCGCTGTAGAGGTCCATGAGCAGGCGTGTCGCGGGGCAGGAGCGCGACCTCCCGCCCTCAAAGTAGCGACCCCCGCGACGGCCGCACCGGCAACCCACCCACGCAGGGGGCCCCCGCCCCGCCCCCTGCCCCGTGGATCATTCCTGGAGTCGAGTCCGCGCCCACGGGCGCCTGCGCGTGAGCGCGGACTTGAGGACGTGCCTACTCCCCGCCGTTCCGGACGGTGGGGGCCCGCGAGGGTGCGATGAAGCCCGAGTAGGCCATCCGGTTCGGTGAGCAGCGCCCGGGGTCGGTCACCTTGTCCGGCGTGGCGTTGCCCGTCATGGCGGTGCTGACCTCCTGCGGCGCGGAGGCGGGATGGGCCTCCAGGAAGAGCGCGACGATGCCGGTGACATGCGGGGTGGCCATGGACGTGCCGCTCAGCGTTCGGGTCGCCGTGTCATCACTGGCCCAGGCCGAGAGGATGCCCTCGCCGGGCGCGAAGACGTCCACGCAGTCGCCATGGTTGGAGAAGGATGCCCGCCGGTCCACGCTGTTGGTGGCACCCACGGTAATGGCCTCGGCGGTGCGCGCGGGAGAGCGCTTGCACGCGTCCTGGTTCGCGTTGCCCGCCGCCAGCACGTACGTCACGCCCAACGCGATGGAGCGGCGCACGGCATCGTCGAGCGCCGCGTCCTCCCCGCCGCCCAGGCTCATGTTGGCCACCGCCGGGGACTGGTGGTGCTCGGTCACCCAGTCCACGCCCGCCACCACGCCCGCCGTCGTCCCGGAGCCCTCGCAGTCCAGCACGCGCACGGCGTGCAGCGACGCGCTCTTGGCAATGCCATACACGTTGCCGCCCACCGTGGCGGACACGTGGGTGCCATGGCCGTTGCAGTCCACGCCGTTGCGACCGTCGCCGACGGCATCGAAGGCGATGTCCGCCCGCCCGGCGAACTCCTGGTGCGTGGGGCGCAGGCCCGTGTCGAGGACGTACACGTGCACGCCCCGGCCCTGCGTCTGGTACAGGTAGAGCTGATCGAGCGGCAGGTCGCGCTGGTCGACACGGTCAATCCCCCACGTCGCACCGGACTGGCTCTCGTCAAGCGTCACCACGCCATTTTGTTGCACGTACTCCACCTCGGACGCGGCGGACATGGCACGGGCCTGCTGGTCGCTCATGCGCGCGGCGAAGCCCCGCAGCGCGTGCGTGTACACGTGGAAGGCCTTGCCGCCGAAGCGCTCGGTCAGGCGCTGCGCGACCACCACCGGCGCCGGCGCGGCGTCCCCTTCCCGGGGCTCCTTGAGCACGACGACGTATTCACCGGCGACCGGCTTCGCGACCGTGAGGAACTTCTCGCGCACGGGTGTCTGTACGGACGCGGTGCCTCGGCAGGGTGTGTCACCGGGTGGCGGTATGGGATTGCCCGTGCTCTGGCACGCCGACAGCAGGAACAGCACGCAGGCGGACGCGGCCGTCCACGACAGGAGCTTCAGCGACATGGGTTCCCCCGGGGGTGGCACCTCCAGCTTCGGCCGGAAGCCGGGAAGGCAACGCTGGCGCGGCCCTCCCAGTGAATAACGCCTTCTGGCTCAAAGTGGTTGATGCCCCGCGGGGCCGCGAAACGTCCGAAACCCCCACCCGGACCGCCGGCGTGGGCGTGCGTCGAGCCAGGGTGCCCCGCCGTGCTCATTGGCTAGACCCACAGGGTGTGGCCCGAAGGCATGGGGACCGCCTTGCCGCCGATGACGACCCTCCGCTTGCCCATGGTGGGGGGCGATGCTGCCATCGTCCGTCCAGGCTATCGCCCCCACTTGCCTTCGTTCAGGAACTCTCGGAGCACCCAGGTCAGGTGCTCGTCGAAGTCGAAGGTGCAGGCGGAGACGTCGGGGGACTCGGCCAGCAGCCAGGACGCGAGGTCGAAGTCGTCATGGTACGCCTGGAAGATGAGCAGCCCCTCGGCGCGGCGCAGCCCCATGTCGAAGCAGTAGAAGTCGCTCACGTAGCGGGAGACGTGCGGGTACCCGGCTCATACTATTTCGGACCAAGCGTCATGAGTACCTCAGCAACTCCGTCCGCGTGCTGCGGGTTCTCCTGGGCCACCGTGCGGAAGCCACACTTCTCGAGGACGCGGATCGACCCGACGTTGTGGACAGCGACCCACGCATGGAGCGGACGAATCGGCTCGAGCACGAGGAACTCCGAGAGCGCCCGTGTCGCGAGGCCCTTGCCCCAGTGCTCGCGACCCATCCAATAGGCGACGAGGCGCTTGCCGTCCTGTTCCCAACTGCCGATGTACCCAGCGACCAGGCCGCCAACGACGATGGTGCGGGTCACGTTCTCGGGGCGGAGAACCTTCGTGCGCCAGTGGGTCAGGAAGGCATCGCGTTCCCGCGACGGGAATGCGGCCATGCGCAGCGCGACTGCGTCCCGTTGGTGCTCGAAGAAGATCGGGAGGTCTTCATCTGTAACGTTGCGCAGGATCACCAAGAGAGCCGGTCTCCGCGAGCCGAGTGACGAGCCGAGTCTAGCCCGCGTCCCACGCCGGGGTCGATGCTGCCGTGCCCCGTGCCACCGCTCCCGTCCTTCGCGACACCCTCTCCGCGCGACTCCCACCATCGTCTCCTGGCGCCCCGTCAACGCGCGCCTCATGGTGAGCGCCGAGGCCAGGTTGCCTCAAATGGGATGTAGCCAGCCGACGACGCGCACCTCGGCTGGGAACCGGCCTGCGTCCCGCGGACATCGCCTTAACGGACTTACCTGAAGCAGGTTGATGCACGCGAAGCCGACCCCCGCGGCGTTGCGCGACGGCATGCCGCTGTGCTGGCGGGGAACACGCGGGCTGCGGACGCAATGACAGAACGATGACCAACGCATGGACGCGGGCCCACCCTCGCGTCCATGCGCCTGCGTACCTTGGACACCGTTGCCGTTACCCGCCGTTCCCTCATGGGGCCACGCCGTGGCCCACGCGCACGGAGGCGCGTCTCGTTCCCGCCATGAACTTCACACTCGCGGGTCTGTGGACCCACATGGGTCCGGTCGCACAGCTCATTGTCATCGCCATGGGCGTGATGTCGATGGTGTCCCTCCTCATCCTCGCCGAGCGCACGATCGTCTTCCGCGCTTCCCGCCGCCACTCGCGCAGGTACGCCGCGCAGCTGGGCGCCATGCTCGCCAGTGGCGACTTTGACGCCGCCGCCGAGACGAAGACGGAGAAGGATGTGGGCTACCTGGGGAGGACCATCCGCGCGGGGCTGACGGCCTACCGCATCTCCGCCACCGACAGTCGTGAGGAGGCCATGGAGTCCGTGGCGCGAAGCCTGGAGCGACAGGCGCAGCGCGAGGTCCAGAGCCTCAAGCGCGGCCTGGGCCACCTCGCCACCGTGGGCTCCACCGCCCCCTTCGTGGGCCTGCTCGGAACCACCATCGGCATCGTCACCGCGTTCCAGGAGATGGGCGCCGCGAATTCGGGCGGCATCGGGACCATCTCGACGGGCATCTCCGAGGCGCTCGTCACCACGGCCTTCGGCCTGCTCGTCGCCATCCCCGCGGTCATGGGCTACAACTCCTTGCAGGGATGGGTGGACGCCCGCGCGGTGGACCTCTCCGAGGCGAGCAACGAGTTCCTCGATGCCACGTCCCGCGCCCTCAAGCGCACGCGCGGCACCGTGCGGTGAGCCGCACGACCTACGGCAGGATGTGCTGTCCACGAGCCCCCTGATGCTCCCGTGGGGCACACGCCGGCCCAGGTCCAGCCCGCCCCCTCCACCTGGCATCAGTGGAGTCGGGCGGAGCCCGGCGTGCTCCCGCGGAAGTCGAACGCCGTGGCGGGAGGCGGGGACGGCACGACACCGGTGTGGGAGACCGAGGAGCCGCCATGCGCCGCATCGGTGGAGTTGGTCCAGGTGTTCAGGCCCCAGATGAGGAACGGGATGCCCACGGCGGCGGGAAGGAAGGTGCCGACACAGTCAGCGCCGCCGACCTCGCTGCACGTGCTGACGACCGCCGCTCTGAAGGCTGGCGGTGGGGTGCGTGCCAGCCTGGAGCACCTGGGACTGCCCATGCAGCCTGGGAGGCGGGCCCCGGCGCGAGGGCCACCCCAGGCCTTCCCCTCTCCTTCTGATGCGCCGGACTACCAGGTGACGGGCAGTTCGTGCACGCCGAGCAGGTTCTCATCCTTCTTGAAGCGGACCTCCTCCGGTGGCACGGCCAGCCGCAGCGTGGGGATGCGTTGGAAGAGCGTCTTGAAGACCACCTCGAACTCGATGAGCGACAGCGCCCGCCCCGTGCACAGGTGGATGCCATGGCCGAAGGCGAAGTGACGGTGCACCTCGCGTTGGAGGTCCAGCCGGTCCGGATCCTCGAAGACCGTCTCGTCGCGGTTGGCGGAATCCGGCTGGGCGAGGATGCCTTCACCGGCGCGGATGAGCTGGCCGCCAATGGTGACGTCCACCGTGGCGACGCGTTGCCGGCCCAGGTGCGAGACATTGACGAAGCGCAGGAGCTCCTGGACGGCCGCGGTGATGGCCGCGGGGTCCTCCATCGCGCGGAACTTCTCCAGCTGCCCCGGGTCGAGCAGCAGCGCCAGCGTGCCCAGGCCAAACATGTACGCGGGCGGCCCGTGGCCCGCGTAGAACAGCGCATGGAACATGGCGCCGGCATCCGGGGCGCTCAGCTTGCCCGTCGCCACCTGCTCGGACACGACGCGACCAATGAGCGTGTCCGTGGGCTCACGCAGGTTCGCCTCCACCAGCGCCAGGAAGACCTCGTCCAGTCCGGCCAGCGCCGCCGTCGCCTCCTCGCGCGACGAGGCCCGGGAGCCGATGGTCCGGCTGAGGACGTGCAGGCGCTCCGCGCCGTCATGGGGCACCCCGAGCAGGTCGCAGATGATGCGAATGGCGACGGGCAGCGCGAACGCGGCCATCAGGTCCACCGGATGCGGGCCCGCCAGCATCGTGTCGAGCGCCTCATCCACGGTGCGCTGGATTCGCGGCCGCAGGGCCTCCATCCGCCGGGGCAGGAACTCCTGCACGAGCATGGCCCGCTGCACCCGGTACTCCGCGTCCGGGCGAAAGAAGAAAGGCAGGGTCCGCTCCTGCCGGGCCGTCGAGGAGGCGGAGATGTGCGGGAACCCTGGCAGCGTGGAGTCCAGCACCATCCGGGTATCGCTCAGGACCGCGAGCACGTCCTGATAGCGACTGACCAACCATGCCGTGTTGCCGTTGAACAGCCGGACCGGACACACCGGGGCCTCCTGCCTCAACCGCTTGTAGTCGGCGGGAGGCTCCAGCGGATGCTGCCAGTCCTTGGGAAACGGATAGGAATTGCTCATCGGGAAGCTCCTGTTCGTGTCAGCAGGGCGGCGGCGCCCGCCACGGTGGGATGCTGATACAGCTCACGCACTCCAAGGTCCCGGTCCAGCTCGGTCCGGACCCGGGCCGCGATTTCAATCAACTGAAGGGAATGGCCGCCGAGCCGGAAGAAGTCGTCGTACGGGTCGACCGAAGCGACCTTCAGCACGTCGGCGAAGATGCGAGCCAGGTGTGCCTCCGTCGCGGTCTGGGGCGGACGCAGGCTCGTCACGCGGGCGTCGGGGCTCACGGTCCGCAGGACCTCTTCGTAGGCCGCCAGCAGACCTTCGATGAACGCGAGGTCGAAGAGACTCTCATCGAATTCGGCCCACACCGTGCACAGCCCGTCGGAGCGCTCCTCGACCCGCAGGGTGAGCTCGAACTTCGCGGAGGGGAGGTCCAACAGCAGCTCCGTCACCTCGCAGCCGTGCAGGGCCAGCGCTCCCGCCGTGTGGGGCGGATGGTAGGCGAAGTTCACCTGGACCACGGGTGACCGCGTGGGGTCCCTGGGAGGCGACAGGTCCTCCACGAGCTGCTCGAAGGGCAGGTCCTTGTGTGCGTATGCGTCCGCCCTGGAAGCAGCCACCCTCGTGATCAGTTGGCGGAAGTCGGGGTCGCCGCGCAGGTCCACTTCCAGCACGACGGTGTTGACGAAGAATCCGAGCACGCGCTCGACCTCGGGCAGGTCCCGGTTGGCCACGGCCAGCCCCAGCAACACCCGCTCACGTCTCGCAAACCGACCGAGCACGAGGCCACACGCGGCGGCCAGCACCGTGAACACCGTCTGTCGTTCAGCTCTCGCCAGGGCGTGCACGGACCGGGCAATGTCGGCGGGCAGCACGCGATGCGCACGGCGTCCCTGGCCCCGCGCGGGACGCGGGGCGACCAGGTCCAGGAAGAGGGGGACGCCGGACAGCCGCTCACGCCACCAGCGAGACAGGGACTCACGCCGTGAAGCGGTGAGCTGTTCGCGCTGCCACGCGGACCAGTCCACGTACTGCACGGGCAGCTCGGACAGGCCCGTGGGTTCGCCCAGGACCGCCGCGCGGTAGGCGAGGGCCAGGTCCTCGGAGAAGACCTGAAGCGAAGCGCCGTCCGCCACGAGCAGGTGCAGCGCGACGACAAGGAAGTGCGTCCGGGGCTCCAGCCGGAGCACGGTGAGCCGCAGCAGCGATCCGTGCTCCAGGTCGAACGGACGGGCCGCCTCTGCTTGCGCGTGGCGCAGGGCCTCGGCTTCGGTCGCCACGTCCACGACGTGGACATGGGCCTGCCCCTCCGGCGAGAGGTGCTGCTGCGTCCCCAGTGGGAAGACGGTCCGCAGCGGTTCGTGCCGGGCCACCAGCACGTCCAGGGCCTCCCGCAGGGCTCGCAGGTCCAGCGGCCCCGCCACACGGTGGCAGCGGACCGTGGCGTGGGCCGCGCCGGTGGGATCCATCCGGTGCAGGAAGCACAGCCGCTGCTGGGCGAAGGACATCGGGAACGCGGTCGTCATGCGCGCGGCAATCGCTTGAGGGTGGTGGGGGCGACCGGCGCCACGGTGAGCGCGTCGGCCAGCTGCGCGACGGTGGGTCCCATGAGGATGGTCGCGAGCCCGACCTCTCGCCCCATCATCCGGCCCAGCCGCGAGGCCAGCCGCATCGCCTGCAAGGAATGCATGCCCAGCGCGAGCAGGCTCTCGTGGACATCCACCCGGGTTATGCCCAGCAGCTCCGCGACCACCGCCG
Source organism: Corallococcus sp. AB045 (assembly GCF_003668895.1). Taxonomy (NCBI): domain Bacteria; kingdom Pseudomonadati; phylum Myxococcota; class Myxococcia; order Myxococcales; family Myxococcaceae; genus Corallococcus; species Corallococcus sp. AB045. The sequence continues at coordinate 24,754 of NZ_RAWN01000025.1, read as the reverse complement.
CGATGCGGACCTCGGTTTCGGTCCTGGGCGCCGTGAAGGGCGCTTCCGGACTCCGTTGGGTCGTGGTGGGCAGCCGGGAGCGGTCCACCTTTCCATGCGGGGTCAACGGCCACGCCTCCAGGACCACGACCTCCGAGGGCACCAGGTGTCCCGGCAGCCTGCGCGCCAGGTCCTCGCGCACGGCCTGCGCGGCCACCGCGACTCCCGGCTCTGTCACCACATAGCCCACGAGGCGGGGCTCCTCCGCGCGCGAGTCGATGACCGCGAGGGTGTCCGCCACGCCGGGATGTCCGGCCAGGGCGGCGCGCACCTCCGCCAGCTCCACCCGGAAGCCCCGGACCTTCACCTGCTCATCGCGGCGGCCCAGGAACTCGATGATGCCCCCCGGAAGCCACCGGCCCAGGTCTCCGCTGCGGTAGAGCCGCCCGCCAGGATGCGCCGCGAGCGGATCCGGCACGAACCGCTCCGCGGTGAGCTCCGGCCTGCCCCGGTATCCCCGCGCCACACCGTCCCCTCCGATGCAGATCTCCCCCACGGCGCCCGGTGGCGCTACCTGCCCGGACGCGTCGAGCACGACGACGTGGGCATTGAACAGCGCCCGGCCGATGGGCACGTTCGTGGCCTCGGGATCATGCCCTTCGTCGAGCTTGTAGGCGCTGGCCATCACGGTGGCCTCCGTGGGGCCGTAGGCGTTCGTCAGCTTCGTGAAGCCTGCTCGCTGAAGCGTGCGGAACGCCTCCGGGGGAAAGGCCTCCCCGCCCACCATCACCCGGTCCAGGGCGGCGAAGGACTCCGGGGCCTCCGCCGCCAACCGGGGCAACACCACGGGGGGAATCACCGCATGCGTGATGCGCTCCTCGATGAGGCACCGGGCCAGCGACGGCACGTCCCAGACCGGCGGCAGGAAGTGGACCGCGGCGCCGTTCAACAGCGCCCCCCAGACCTCCAGCACCGAGACATCGAAGGAGACCGACGCCATCGCCAGCATCGTCTTGCCCGGTCCCAGGTCCTCGGCCAGGGCCGTCCGGTGCATGAGCGACACGACCGAGCGGTGTTCGATTTGAACGCCCTTGGGCTTGCCGGTGGAGCCGGAGGTGTAGAGGACGTAGGCCAGGTCCGACGGACTCCCCGAGGGCAACGGCGGACCGGACTTCGGGGGAAGATCATCCAGCACGACGGTGGGCAGGCAGGTGAGCCGGTCCGTCAGCGCCGCCGTGGTGACCAGGGCGTGGGCCCCGGCGTCCTGGACGAGCGACTCCAGGTACGCCGGTGGCGCCTTCGGATCCAGCGAGAGGAAGGCCGCCCCCGCCATGAGGCTTCCCAGCTGGGCCACGACCAGCTCCGCCGAGCGGTGGAGGCACACCGCCACCAGCGCCCCCCGGCCGACGCCCAGGCCTCGCAGGTGGTGCGCCAGGGTCTCCGCCCGGCGCGTCAGTGCTCCGTACGTCAGCACGGAAGCCCCTGCCTTTACCGCCGGAGCGTCGGGCGCGAGCCGGGTCCAGTGGGCCAGCAGCTCATGCACCTGATACGTGGGAGCCTGCTTCCTGGCGCCCACGCTGACGAGCGCGCGCTGTTGCGCTTCGTTCATCAAGGCCAGCCTGGACACGCGGGTGTCCGGCGCGGCGGTGATGGAGCGCAGCAGCTGCTGGTACGCGGACAGCATGCCGGTGATGAAGAAGTCCTCGAAGAGGTCGGAGTCGAACTCCCACGAGAGCAGGATGCCGCTCAGGGAGGCTCGGGGACTGGAGCGCACGGTGCTGTCGGAGCGGGGAATGGTCACCAGGTCCCCGGCGAACCGGCTGATGTGTCCCGGTTCGGCGTAGAGGGGCACCGCGACGACGGACAGCTCGAACTTGGCGGAGCCATTGCTCAGGCCCTCGACGATGGTGACGTCGAGCGGGGACGCTTCCAGCGAGCCCACCGACGAGTCATGGAAGTTGAACATCGTCTGGATCAACGGATTGAGCCCGCCCTGAAGCCGCGCGGGTGACTCCGCGAAGATGTGCTCGTACGGCAGCTCTTGGTTGTCGAAGACCTCCAGCGTGTTGCGCCGCACCCGCGCCAGGAACTCCGTGAAGGTGGGGTCCTCGTGCAGCTGGCCGCGCAGCACCACCGTGTTGACGAGCATGCCCAGGAGGCTCTCCGTGTCCTGCCAGCGCCGGTTCGCGACCGCGGTTCCGACGAGGAGGTCCCGCGAGCCGGTATAGCGGTGCAAGAGAACGAAGAACGCCGCGAGCAGCGTGGTGAAGAGGGACGTGTGGTTGCGGTCCGCCAGGTCCTGCAACCGGCGCGCGAGCTCCGCGTCCAGCTCCATCCGAGGCGCCACCCCACGGAAGCGCCGGGGCCCGGACGACACGCGGCGCGGGAGCTGGAGCTGCGTCTGCGCGCCCTCCAGGGCCTTACGCCAGAAGCGGCGCTGCGCGTTCGCGGCCTCCGTGCCCACCCACTCCCGCTGCCAGCGCGCGTAGTCGTAGTACTGCACGGACAGCGGAGGGCGGCGCACCTGTCCGTAGCGCACATGGTCGGCGTAGCCGTTGAGCAGCTCGCGGACGAAGACGTTGAACGACCAGCCGTCATGCACGACGTGGTGCTCGACGTGCACGAGGAGGTGCTCCTCTTCGCCCACCTTCAGAAGCCGCCAGCGGAACGGCCGGCCCTCCGCCAGCGCGAAGTGCGCCTGGACCGCCTCGCGAACCGCCTCGCCCACCCGGGCCTCCAGCACGTCCTCACCCACGCCGCTGAAGTCCTGGAGCGGCACCTCCACCGCCCAGGGCGGCTCCAGCTCGCAGCGCAGCTCCCCATCCACCTCGGGGAAGCGGGTGCGCATCACGTCGTGGCGACGGACGATGTCCGTGAGGCTCGCGTGCAGCGCGGTGATGTCCAGGGCACCCGCCAGCCGGAAGACGGCTTGCGTGTGGTAGGCCCGCGCGTCCGGGTTGAGCTTGTGCATCAACCACACGCGCTCCTGGCCAAACGACGGAGCGATGGCGGCACCCGGCTCGCCTCCGCGAGGGCCCAGGTCCACCCCACCCTGCCCTTGCTTCAAGCCGGCCGCGAGCTGGGCGACCGTGGGTGACTGGAGCACCGCGCTCAACTCCAGCTGCGCGCCCAGGACGCGGCGCACCCGGGCGACGAGCTGGGTCGCGAACAGCGAGTGCCCGCCCAGCTCGAACAGGTCGTCATGCCGCCCCACCCGCTCCATCCCGAGCAGCGCCGCCGCGATGGCCGCCAGCGCCTCTTCCGCAGGGGACTCCGGCGGCTGGTAGCCGGTCCGCTCCATCCGCTGGGGACGGGGCAGCCGGGCCCGGTCCACCTTGCCGCTCGTGTTCAGCGGCCACGCGTCCACCACCACCATCACGTCCGGCACCAGATAGCCGGGCAGCCGGCGGCGCAGCTCCGCGCGCACCGCGTCGCCCGACAGCACCGCGCCGGCGACCGGCATCACGTAGCCCAGCAGACGCTCCCCCGTGCCGTCGACGAGCGCCACCGCGTCCCGCACGTCCGGCAGCGCGGCCAGGGCCGCCTCCACCTGCCCCAGCTCGATTCGCGCGCCGCGGATCTTCACCTGGTCATCGCGGCGGCCCAGGAACTCCAGCGTGCCGTCCGGCAGCCATCGGCCCAGGTCGCCACTGCGGTACAGCCGTCCTCCCGGCAGCGGGCCGAACGCATCCGGAATGAACCGCTCCGCGGTGAGGCCCGGCAGGCCCAGGTAACCGCGTCCGACCCCGTCGCCTCCGAAGCACAGCTCCCCCGGGACTCCGTCGGGGACGGGGTGCAGGTGCTCATCGAGCAGGAGCACGTGGTAGTTCGAGATGGGGCGGCCAATGGGCACGCGCTCGCCATCCACGGAGCGCACGGCCTGGAGCGTGCTGGCCACCGTCACCTCCGTGGGGCCATAGCCGTTGATGAAGCGGTGCTGCGAGCCCCACTGCTGCACGGTCTCCGGCAAGCACACGTCCCCCACGCTCATCAGCATCTGGAGGTCGGGGAAGCCCCCCGGTCGCAGCGTGCGCAGGACCGTCGCGGGCAGCACCGCGTGGGTGATGCGCCGGCGCACCAACACCTGGGCCAGCGGCTCGCCGGAGAGCTGTGCCGCATCCAGGGTCTCCAGCCGCCCGCCATTCGGCAGCGCCAGCAGGACGTCGAACAGGGACGCGTCGAACGACGGGTGGAAGTACTGGAGCGCGCGCGTGTCCGGCCCCAACGCGCCCAGGAAGTCCCGCTGGGCGTGCAGGAGGTTGGCGACCCCGCGATGCTCGCTCATCACCAGCTTGGGCTCGCCCGTCGAACCGGACGTGCAGATGATGTACGCGAGGTCCTCCGGAACGAGCACCGCGTCGTCCTCCCGCGACGCGACGGAGCCCGCCTCGGCCCCCGCATCCAGGAAGGGGACTCCTGGCACCGCGCTGTCCGGCGAGAAGCCGACCACGAGCGCCGCACCGACCCTGCGAACGATGTCCTCCCGCCAGGCTCGCGGATGCGCTGGCGACAGCGGAAGATAGGCCGCGCCCACCCTCCAGACCGCGAGCGCGAGTTCAACGAAGGCGGGGCCCCGGTCCAGCACGAGCGTGACCACGTCACCCCGCCCGATACCGCGGGCCCGCAGGTCCCAGGCCAGGGCGCGGGTGCGCGCGTCCAGGCTCGCATAGGTTGTTTCAGTCGTCCCATCCGAGAGCGCCACGCGGTCCGCATGCAGCCGGCATTGCTCCGCGATGACGTCCACCACCGAGCGCCATGGACCGTGGTCGACCCGGGAGTCCGGGACACGCGCGGCCACGTCCCCGCCCTCCAGCGCCACCGCTGTGTTCCGGCCTTCCAGCGCCCAGGGGCTCTTGCGCCGCAGGCTTGCGAGCAGGCGTTCGTATTCGGTGCCGGTGACCCGGGAGGGAGGGGGCGTGGAGGTCAAGCGAGGGCTCCTGGTGCAATGACTTTCACCTCGGCTCTCCGCGCGGAGGCTCGCTGCCCGGCAGCCCGGTGTCCCGGACCTCTAACACGCGAAAAAACGCCCCGCTGCCATCAGTTGGAAACATCCCGGGTGACAATCCAGTGCGACGCCATGAATCGACGCCGGGTGGAATGGGGCCCTGTTTGAAGGCGGGCCCGCTGCTTCAGAGCACGTCGTTCTCCACCAGCGTGGCGAAGATGCCCAGGCCCAGGAAGGCCACGCCCAGCACGATGTAGAGCACTGCCATCCCGAGGGCCCGGCCCCCCGTCGCCTCCGTGTGGAGCGAAGGGTGAGGCTCAAACGGGTTCTTCGGCATCTGCGAGTGCATGGCTTTGCCAAGCAGGCCCGGCCACGCCCCGGAATGGGCGGGGTTCACGACTGTCATCCGCTTGCGCACCAGGGCTCGCACACCGGACACGAGGAAGAACAGGCTGAAGCCGCCGGTGATGATGAGCACGGCTGGATTGATTTTCATGGGGCGGCAGCTTCCTCGACCCCGGGTCCAGCGCACAATCCACGGCCATACGCCACGGCTCGCTGAACCGCGGGAGGCGCTCCGGTACGGGGTGCGCCTGGAGACCGTCTGCCTGGGAGGGCGGCTTGAGCAGGTGTGTGTAAATGATTGGGCTGCGCGGTGGGCGCACCGACGTTGGCTTCCGGGGCGGACTGCTCGGGAGAAAGCGAATCCGCGCTCATGGCGCAGCCTCCGGGCCCGTTACCCGCTGGCCGCGCACCTGGAGCCAGAGTGGCACCTCCATCGTCTTCGCGTGCCACGTTCCGTGCTCCCACAGCCCGTCCTCGCCCCAGCAGTCCCCATGGTCCGCCGTGACGAGGATGGTCGCCTCGCTGAAGGCATCAAGCAGCGGCGCGAGCCGGGCCTCGATGAACTCCAGACAGGAGCGCTGTCGTGACTCGCAGAGCGCACGGCTGTTGGTCTGGCCATAGGGAACGCAGGGGTTCTCCCCAGGGCTCCAGGAGGCCCCTTCATGCCAGTAGGGCACATGCGTCTCGCCGGCATTGAGGAAGCAGAAGGCGGGAGCGTCGCCGGTGGTCAGTTCCTTGGACAGCCACGCCAGCTGGCTGCCCAGCGCGGAGGGAGTTTGAGGGTAGAAGAATCGCTGGAAGTCCTGGCAGAGCCAGGCCCCGGTGGGTGTGCCGGGGTCGAACCAATCGACAGCGCCCGTGCCCACCGTGCGGTAACCGAGCTGGCCGAACCCATCGATGATGCTGCGCCCCGGCAACAGGAAGCCGTCCCGGGGCGTGGCGCGGACCTTGCCATTCACCAACCGGAAGAGGCGTCCCCACTTCGGGTCGAGGAAGGGCTGCTTCAGGCCCGGAACGCCCGGCGTGGTGCCCACCCACATGGCCGCGTGCGAGGCGAACGTGAAGTGGGCCGGTGCCATGGCCCGGATGGGCGGGCCCAGCCGGGACAGCGAGGAGCAGGTGGCCCGCACGGCCGTGTCATAGCGAAGCGAGTCCAGCGTCACGAGCAGCACGCTCTCCGGCGGCAGTTTGCGAAGCTCCGTCATGGGCAGCCTCGGGAGGTGGGCTCCCGCACCAATTCCATGAAGCGCTGGTGCAGGATTTCAAATGAAGCCACTGCCTCCAGCCGCTCGGCACGCCAGCCCGGTGGGCCCTCCCAGAAGCCCTGCGCCAGGTCCTGCTCAAGCGTCCTCCGGCCGTCCTCGTCGATGACATTGGAGGAAACCGGCAGCTTCCAGTCCGGCCGCGGAGTGCCCGGCTCCTGGCGTGCGGCAAGCCGCTCGTGCCTGCGAGCATGCGGCATGACCAGCCAGACGGTGAGAAGCGGGATGGCGCTCTCCTGAAACGCATGCCGGACGGCGGCCCGGTGGATGCCGGAGCCGGAGAACTCGAAGATGCCCCGGGACGTGCGCGAGCAGGCGCGGAGGAACCAGGCCCTGGCGAAGTACTCCCCCGCGACAGTGCCGTCACCGTGCTCGCGGCGGAAGCCGTCGATGTGGACGTGGGGCAGCTCCCAGCGGGAGCACAGGGCCTGCGCAAGCGTGGACTTCCCCACTCCAGAGAGCCCAATGAGGAGGATGCGCGGCGGCACGGCGACTGAACCGGACATTTCCAAATTCCTCCCCACTGCGGCAGGCACATCATCCTAGCCACAACCCGCGCTCCTCCGCGTCTTGCAGTCCCCTGTCCGCTGCTCGTCGGACGCAAGGGCACGATTGGAGGGCATCCCGGGACCTAGGGAGCCGGTGCCCGGGGACGTGACGCGCGTCATGCGGCCCGCTATGTCCCTGCTGCGTGAGCACTCCCCTCCTCACCCTGCTTGCCCTCCTGGGCTTCGCCGCGAACTCGCTGCTGTGCCGCGCTGCCCTCTCGGGTGGCGCGGGGCGCGGCATCGACGCGGGTTCGTTCACGCTGGTGCGGCTTGCGTCGGGAGCGCTGATGCTCGCGCTGCTGCTGCGGCTCCGGCGGGGCGGCCGCGGGGCCACGGGGCATGGGAGCTGGGGCTCGGCGCTTGCGCTCTTCGTGTATGCGGCCGGCTTCAGCTTCGCGTACGTGCGCATCGGGGCGGGCGTGGGCGCCCTACTGCTCTTCGGCTGCGTGCAGCTCACCATGCTCGCGGCAGGGCTCGCGCGCGGTGAGCGGCCACGCGCGCTCGAGTGGGCGGGGCTCGCGGTGGCACTCTCGGGGCTCGCGGGGCTCACGCTTCCTGGAGCGAGCGCACCGGATGCGCTCGGCGCGGGGCTCATGGCCGCGGCGGGCATGGCGTGGGGCATCTACAGCCTGAGGGGGCGTGGAAGCACGGACCCTCTCGCGGCAACGGCCGGCAACTTCGTGCGCGGCGTGCCGCTGGCCCTGGCACTCGTGATGCTCGCCCACGCTCTGGACGCGGCCCCACGCCCGTCGCCGAAGGGGCTGCTGCTCGCGGTCACGTCCGGCGCGTTTGCCTCGGGCGTGGGCTACAGCCTCTGGTACGCAGCGCTGCCCCACCTGAGCAGCGCGCGCGCGGCGGTAGTGCAGCTGTGCGTCCCGGTCATCGCGGCGGTGGGCGCGGTGCTGCTGCTCGGAGAGCCCCTCACCCAGCGGCTGCTCCTGGGTGGCACCGCGCTGCTTGCGGGCGTTCTGCTGAGCCTGCGTGCGAAGCAGCGTCCCATGACGGCGAAGCACTGACGGGCACGTCCGCAGCGCGCCTATGCGCGAAGCGAGCTCGGGCGGAGACAAGAAGGGCCTGGAAGGGAATCCCACCTCACTGGCGAATCAGCTCATGGACGGGCTGCCCTTCCGGGCCCACACCATCCAGCCGCACGAAGTCGACCGAGAAGGGCCAGGACGTCTTCACGAAGACGTGCTCCAGCCGGGCGACGCTGTTGCCCAGCTTCGTCCACGCCTGGACCTGGCATTTGCCGTCGACCCGCGCGGTGGTGATGTCGACGGGGCGCGAGGGAAAGGCCCTCAGGCTCACCCGGACCCGCCAGCCATCCGCGGTGGCTTCGACCGGCTGCGGGTCCTCCAGCCCATACACGGGTTGCTCGACCCCCAGCAGTTCCTCCACCTCCGAGGGCCCGCGCTCCAACATCCGCCAGTACACCTGCACGGGGCGCGTCCCCACCGGGCGGCAAGCCTCGTCCAGGCGCAGGGCGTAGTGGACCTGGTTCCGGTTCTCGCTCCGCGTCAGGAAGAAGGCGGACTGCGCTGGGAGGGGCTCTCCGGCCGCGGAGGCCAGGGTCGCGACGCTCGTCAGCGCAACGGCGGTGAGGGTGCCGAGCCTGGGTTCAGGAAACATAGGGGTCCCCATGCATCGCGCAGTGACGGCGGTCGCCCGCGAGGCCATATCGGGATGTCGAATACCGCTGTCCCCCGGAACTGTCACCCGCCCGGCACACTTTTCACAGAATTCGGCCCGGTTGCGTGACGTTCAGCGCTCGGCTTCCATGCGCGCCTTCTCACGGACAATGACATCGCGCACGTGGTCGCGCAGGGCGTGCACGTCCCCGGCGAAGCCCTCCGGGTCGATGGGCTCCAGCACGCGCACCCGGGCGTGGACCGCCTGCTGGATGACCAGCCCGTGCTTGGGCATGGTCCGCGCGGTGCCAGTGAGGACCACGGGGATGATGGGGCAGCGCTGCTGGATGGACAGCGTGAAGGCGCCATCCTTGAAGGCCTTCACCTCCCCATCCTTGGAGCGGGTGCCTTCGGGAAACATCAGGATGGGGACGCCACGCGACAGCCAACGCTCACACCCGGCCATCATCTGGATGATGCTCGCCCGGTCTCCGCGGATGAGCGGCACATACCGGTTGAGATGCATGTTCCAGCCGATGAGCGGCAGCTTGAAGTTCTCCGCCTTGGAGACCCACTTGAAAGGCCGGTAGAGGCCGAAGAGGACCAGGATGTCCCCCAGCGACTCGTGGTTGGCCACCAGCACCGCCGCGCCCTTCCAGGGCAGGCGTTCGCGGCCCTCCACCCGCAGGTGCCACATCGGGTTCACGTAGAAATACAGCTGTGCCCAGAAGCACGAGTACAGGTGAAGCACGCGTCCATTCGCGTCAAACGGGCGGGTGAGCGCCCACAGCAGGAGCGCTCCAAGGAACAGCATCGCGCTGGACAGCGCGAAGAAGATCCAGAACGCGATCGAGAGGAGGATTCGGATGGCTCCCACTCTGTCACGGATGGATGGATTCACCCAGCGTAGGTGGGCATGGATGACGCCCGGTGCACGAAGGCGGTCCAGCGGCGCTGGGCGAAGGCTGCATCGCCCAGCGCCTGTGAGCACGACTGCCGCACCGGGCTCACATTCCCGCCTATACGCTGTAGGAGTCAGCCCGCTGCCAGAGGATGTCCCCGCCGGGTCCGGCGACGCCCGAGCTCCAAGGCGCCGCGCTGTCCGCGTGGGTGGAGGCGGAGCCCTCCACCCTGTTCCGAGCGAAGGGCCGTCGGGTGGCGGGGGCTGGCTCAGTTGCCGGCGTAGGCGGACATGTTGCTACCCGGGTAGCCGCCGGTGCCGGACCAGGTGGCGGGCAGCGCCGTCAGCCCTGGCTGGACCTTGTAGGAGCCAGTGCCGCCGGTGTGACGCCAGTAGATGTCGCCGGTGGGCGCGAGGACCGCCAGCCAGTACGTCGTGCCCGACGTCACCGCCTGTGACGTGATGGTGCAGACGTTCCATGCCCCGGGGGTGACGGGCGTGACAGTGCAGGTGCGCAGCTGCGCGCCGGGCGTCCCGTTCCCATTCGCATACAGGCCGAGCCGGAGCGTGGTGGCCGTCGTCTGCGCATCCACGTAGAGATTCAGCCGCGTGACGTTGCCGGTGGCATTCGCCGCGTAGCTGAACGCCGCCGCGACGCCGGCGTTCTCGAAGTCGGACGTCGTCAGCACGGTGCTGTTGCCGACGAGGGCGGTGGGCGCGGCGGGGGTCGTCGCGCTGGCGTTGGCCGTGAAGGCCGAGTTCCCCGCGGCGTTGGTCGCGCGGACCCGGTACCAGTAGCGGGTGCTCGCGGCCCGGCCCGTGTCACTGAACGTCGTCACGTTGGCGCCCGGCGTTCCGACCTGGGCGAAGGTGCCCGGGGCCCCGGAGACGTCCGGCGCCCGCTCCACCAGGAAGCCGCTCTCGTTGGTCGAGGCATCGGTCCACGCCAGGTTGATCTGCCCCGGCGACACCGCCGTCGCCGTCAGGCCCGTGGGCGTCGCGGGCACGGTGGTGGCGCTGCTCACGGTGATGGAGACCGTGGCGGAGTTCGTGCTGGCAGCGGGATTGCCCGTGTCCACGGCCACGGCGCGCACCGTATGGCTTCCCTGGGAGGGATTGCTCCAGGTGCAGCCGTAGGGGCTGGTGGTGCTGGAGCAGACGAGCGACGTGCCGTCCGCGTAGAAGTCCACCCGCGCGATGCTCCGGCTGAAGCCCGCGCTGGCGGTCGCGGCCAGCGGCACGGAGGCCGGCGCGGTGTACGTGGCATTGGCAGTGGGAGAGGTGAGGCTCACCGTGGGCGGGTTTGACAGCGTGAGGGGCACCGCGGCGGAGGTGGTGGCCTGGAGCGAGTCGTCGGTGGCCCTCGCCGTCACGCTGTGCGCGCCGTCCTGGAGCGAGCTGACGCCGCAGCTCACGGACGTTGAGGTGGGCGCATTCACCGTGCAGAGCAGCGTGGTGCCGTTGTCGAAGAACTCCACCTTCGTGAGCGTGCGGCCCGGGCCCGCCGTGGCCGTGGCCTGGAGGTTCAGGTTGGCAGGCGCGGTGAAGTTGGCGTTGGCGGCCGGCTGGGTGATGGACACCGTCGGCGCGGTGGTGCCGCCCGCGGAGAGGCCATACATCGAAGCGTTGGACGCGCCCGCGTACACCGTGGAGGTGCCGAACGTGGGGCCCGGCAGCGAGGAGAGGCCCGTCGGCGAATAGCGCATGGAGCCGGTGGGCAGGTCCATGTAACGGAACACGCCGCCCCCGTTCGCGCCCAACAGCGCCAGCCAGTAGACGGTGCCCGACGTCAGCGTCACCTGCGGCGCGGCGGTGCAGCCGTACCACTGCCCCGTCACCAGCGGCAGCGGCTCCACCACCGGGGTGGTGCAGGAAGAGAGCAGCGTCCCCGGAGCGCCCGAGGCATCGCTGTAGACGCCGATGGACAGCGACGCATTGGCATTGCCCGGCGCCGCGAAGACCTTGAGCGTCCCCAGCGTCCCGGTCGCGACGGCGGTGTACTGGAAGGCGTTCACCGAGCCGCCGTTGTCGAAGTCGTTCTGCGTCCCCACGGTGTCCACGCCCACGAGCCGAACGCCACCCACGGAGGGGCTCACCGTGAAGCTCACCGGCGAGGAGTCAGTGACGAGCGCCGGGCTGCCATTGTCCGTCGCGCGGGCAATGACATTCGTGAACGTGCCGGCCGTCGCGTTCCACGCGCAGGCCGTGCCGGTCGTCGTGAAGCAGAGCGACGTGGTGCCCTGGAAGAACTCCACGCGCGTGAGGGTCCGCCCGGCGCCCGCGCTGGCCGAAGCGCTGAGCGTCGTGCTGCCCGTGGGCAGCGTGGCGCCGGACGCGGGACTCAGGATGCTGACGGTGGGCGGGCCGGCGACCGTGATGGCCACCGACGCGGAGCCGCTCTCACCCAGGCTGTCCACCGCCTCCGCGCTCACGGTGTGGCTGCCATTGCCCAGGCTGCTCGTGGCCGTGCAGGTGACCGGGTTGGAGACGGGGGCGTTCACGGCGCAGAGCACGGTGGCGCCCGCGCGGAACGTGACGCTGGCCAGCGTACGGCCGGAGATGGGCGTGGCCGTGGCGCCCAGGCTGAGCGTCGCGGGCGCGGTGAAGTTCTGCCCGGCCGAGGGCGCGGTGATGGCGACGGCGGGGGCGGTGGGAGGCGCCCCGGAGATGACGATGACCCCGCTGGTCGAGTGGCGGATGCGGAGCGCATTGTTGCCGGGGTCGAAGGTCCACCCGTCCGCGGCCAGGTCCGTACGCTGCGACAGGGCGGTGCCGCCCGCCGACACCGCCGAGGGGACGAAGGCGAGGCGCAGCACCTCCGTCGCGCTGGCATCGTAGGTGGTGTAGCGGACCTCGTTGCCGGGACCGTAGGTGATGCTCTTCACGACGGAGGTGGAGCGCAGCAGGTGGTTCTGTCCGGCGGGCGCCCAGTCCGGCTGCGCGCCCATGCCGATGACGAAGTGCCGGATGAAGTCACCCCACCCGTCCGTGAACCAGACGTTGTTGGGATACGGCCCGTCAATGGTGAGCCCGCTGTCGCGCACCATGTACGTGGCCCAGTTGAACGCGCGGAAGGCCTTGTCCTTCGCCGTCGCGTCCCCGGTGAGCTCCGCGTAGCGCGCGTTCACGGCGGCGTAGCGCGCGGTGTGGCTGCCCATCTTGTAGTGGAACGCGTACTGCTCCTTGATGGGACGCGCGCCGAACTCCAGCGTGTCTCCGAAGTTCGTCTCGATGAAGGCGATGATGTTCTGCACGTGCGCCTGCCAGTTCGGATCCAGGCTGGGGTTGTCCATCAGGAACTTGGCCGTCTCCCCGGGAACGAGCTGGTTCAGGTTGTTGGTGGCGTCCGAGCCCACGTCCTCGAAGTACTGGGTCCAGTTCTGAGTCGCGATGGGGCCGTTGCCGCCCAGCAGCCACGCGAGGACGGTGGCCTGGGCGCTCTGCCATTGGGCCAGCTGCGTGCCGCTGTAGCCGGGCGCTCCGTTCAGCGTGCCCGCCTGTCCCAGCCGGATGAGTTCCTGGAACAGCTTGAGGGGCTCCACGACGTTGGACGCGTAGTTGTCGACGATGTTCGCGCCGGTGCGCACGGCGTTGTCGGAGGCCCGCACGCGGTACGGCCACGGTGACACGGTGGCGCTCGGAGTGCGCAGGTGGCTGGTGAGCTGGTTGGCCGCGTTGATGGCCATGTCGCGATAGGCCGTGTTGCCATTGAACTTGAAGGCCTGGACGGCGGCCCACGCGAGCGCGCCCACCTTCTCCGGCTGGAGGTAGCCCACGCCGTCACCCACGCCCACCGAGCCGCCCGCCTGCGCGCCAGCGTATGTCAGCGTGCCGCTGGCGCCGCTCGCGTAGGGCACCCGCGACCAGTGGTCCCCCACGGCCGTCATGCCGTGCGCCAGGTGCCAGTCCAGCAGCGCCAGTGCGACGTCGCGCAGGCGCGGGTCGTTCTTGTAGGGCGAGTACGCAAGGCCGGACTCGATGAGCATCGCGTTCAGGCCGGCGGGGTTGTGCGGCCAGCCCACCGGCTGACCCGCGGGAGAACACCCGGGCGCCGTGCCGCTGCACAGGTACGAGTGCGCGTAGTAGGCCGGCCTGGCCACCGAAGGGTTCGTGAGGTTGGACAGGTTGGGGAGCGCGAGCAGGTAGTTCTGGTTCAACTCCAGCACATAGTCATACGCGGCGGAGCTGCCCGGGTTCGTGGGAGGCGCCCAGGACAGCAGCTTCCCCGTGCCGTCGCACTGCGCGGCGTGCTGGTCGATGCTGCCGCCACCGCTGCATGCGAGCGCCTGACGCACAGTGATGGGCGCGGGCGCCTCGGTGGGCGCGGCACAGCGGGTCAGCAGCAGGAGCATGAGTGCTCCGATGAGGGAGCGGACGGTCCGCTCCGGGAGATGGGCATGCATGGGGTGGGTGTCCTTGGAGGGGCGCACAAACAGCACCGGCCCTGGAGATTGCTCTCACCAGGGCCGGTGCATTATCGCCCGCGCCCGGTCGCCGGTTGCGTCAGGCCCGGGCTGGCAGCGTGGCGCTGAACGCCAAGGGCTGAGGGGCCGCCATCCTCGTGGGCTTCTACCGAGCCAGCAGCCCAGGTGCGCACTCGCCGTGCGCAACCCCAGGTGCTTCAGAGTCGCGCGCACCCCTCGTGCTCCCTTCACGTACGCCAACACCCTTAAGCCTGCCTCCACACCTCACGCAGGCGAACACGTCGAAGTCGAACGTCCTCCTCCGCAACTCGGCGTAAGTCCTCTCGCGGCGTCCTCTGCTTCATCCGCTCCGTTCAGGCCGCTGCCTCCTTCCCCGCTCTCGCCTCCTCCTCACCTGTTTGAGGGAAAGGCGTCCGGATTCCGCTACGTATCATCACGCAGCTGTGCCCCTGGGAGTACCGAGGGGAGGGCTGCGGCTACGTCGGTCCGCCGGTGGCGAAGGTCAACGACACGTTCGCGTCCAGCGGCTCCTTTCCGGGCTCGAACTCCGAGTTCGCATTCGATTGGAACGAGCTTGCTGACTTCGCAGCTTCGGAGGATGCGAAGCAGCTTTGCCCAGGGCCTCGCGTTAGCGTGACTGGTTGCGAAGACGGTCCCGGAGTTCCTTCCAGGCAAGGTTCTGCGTGCATGCGGCGTTTGCGCAGACGAGGGTCGGATGCCCCGCGCGACCGATGGCAGCCCTGACCGGCGAGTGGCACGAGCACTTCGCGGCAATCTGCCGGAGGGCTTGAGCGAGCGTCTCCACCTCCACGCCCTCTCCCTGGCCACACCCGCGGGTGTCGCACTTCAAAAACGGTCCCTTCTCCCCCACCCACAATCGCCTGCGTGACTTGCAGGTAGCGCAGACGAAGGCATTCTCGGGCAGGAGAGCAGCCACGGCGTCGGGCAGCGGGTCTGGTGATGCTCTTCCGCTCGCCGCCGGCCGTTGTGACGCAGCCTCCCTTCGCCCTTGGGATGGCCGTGCCGTACGCGCTTCGGAGCGCAGGACCGTAGCATTGCCGCCATCGCTCTTGGGCGCGAAGTCGCCTAGCGCTGCGGTGGCGAGGGGAGCAGAGAGCGACAGGGATACGGGAAGCTGTGCTGCTCCTGCGACCGTCAGTGGCTCAGCCACGACTGTCCTTGGAGAAGGAGTGAGGGACGGAGTCCAATTCCCGTGTCCGCCCTCGGTGGCCTGAGCGACGAGCCTTGCATCGCTGTTCGCACCCTTCCATTTGCGCTGAAGTGCCTCCGCGTGCTGGACGATGGCCGTTCGCAGGGCCGCCTCCGTGGCCCCCTCAGCAGCGACGCGTTCCTCGCCCTCTAGTGGAATCTCGAACTCTCGCAGCTTCGCGAAGAGCGGCGCCATCGCCGCTTCAGGGTCGCGGAAGAAGGCGCTGCCGCGCAGACGAACGAAACGCCAGCCAAGCCGCTCGAGGATTGCCTGACGCGCCATGTCCTCGGGCAGCTTCTCCAGCGGGTGGAATCGGTCTCCGTCGCATTCGATCGCGAGGCGTCGGCCGCCGCCCTCGACGACAAGGTCGATGCGGTAATGCCCGACGGGCCACTGAGGCGTCACCCGATAGCCCGCGCGCACGAGGCGCGCCAGCACGTCTCGCTCGAAGGGCGACTCCAGCTTCGCCTCCGCACGCTGGAGCGTCTGCTCCACGCCCCGCGGATTGGTGCAGTGCTCCAGCAGCCGGCGCCGGAGATCTCCCGGCTTCAAGTCCACGCTCGGGTTGAGGGAATGCACCACCCAGAGTTGGTCGCGGGCGCGACTCACGGCGACGTTGAAGCGCTGCTTGAAGTCCTGGGTATCGCGCTTGGACAAAGGCCCTTCGCGGTGACTGTCCACCATGGTGAGGAACATCACGTCGCGCTCATCGCCTTGAAACTGCGCTGCGTTGCCGCATAACAGGCGACGGCGCTCGTACTCGGCCGGGTGGAGCCGGCTGCGCAGGATTCGCTCCACCTCGAGGGCTTGGTCCTCGCCTACCAGCGAAATGACCCCGAAGCTGAGCCCGGCGTACTCCGGGCGCTCCACCGCGGCAGCGATGAGCGACGCGACGGTAAGCGCCTCCTGCGGGTTCACCTTGTCCTCCGCGCGCCCCTCCACCCGGTGGACAAGGAGCGCGGGCGCGACGCGCGCGCTCGCCGCCTCGCGCAGCGGCTTGATGCGCCCCTCGTAGGAGAGCTGGTTGCTGAATTCGATGATGTCCGGCACGCACCGGAAGTGCTCGGTGAGACAGACCATCCCCCCGAAGGAGGCGCGCGCGAGGTCGTACACCGACAGCTTCCCATCGTAGAGGTGCGCGTTGGGGATGCCCTCGAGGTACTGACTGATGAGGTGCTCCACCACGTCCAGGTTCTGCCCGACGGCGGACGGACTCACCTGCTCATGGTCTCCCACCACCACAGCACTCTTCGCCATGTAGAGAGCGATGAGGGCCATGGCGTCGCTTTGGCTCGCCTCGTCGATGATGACGACGTCGAAGCGCGTGGCGGCGTTGAAGTTCTCCACGACCTGGGCGAGGGGCATGACCCATACGGGCACCGCCTCGCGGCACTCGTTCATCTGCTGGGCCGCCGCAGCCCGCAGCTGCGGAGTCCGCCGGCCTGTCCCCTTCCCGATGCGGCGCACGGTGTCGAGCCAGCCCACCAGCGCCTGCTGCTGAGCGAGAGTGGTGCGCCTCACTTGGGCCGCCCACGCGCGGCGCTCAATGAGTTCCGCCGTCGTTCGCCGCAACTGCTCCCCGGTTGTGTCAATCTTCGCCTGCACGTCGGCGAGTTGCACCCGCCCGCGGCGCTCCAGTTCGTCATGAAGCTGACGCCAGCACCATGCGGCGAGAGGTTCGCCTGGGGGCTCTGCGTGGCCGTGCGGACCTTGCCGCTCCCGAATGGCCGTAGCCCACCCCGGGCCAACTACATCCAGCCGCGCGAGCAGTTCCTGGCGACGGGCGAGAGCTTGGCGGCGCCCGTGCACGTCCACCAACTGGGCGAAGGCGCGGGCGTAGGCCGCCGTATCCCGGGGCACTGCTGCGTGGACGAGGCCTCGAACCGTGGAGGAGGGGCTTGCATGCCCGCCCCAGGTATCGAAGCGACGCAAGGCCGCGCGCAGGCGGGCCTCCACGCGCGCGAGTTCCAGTGCGCGGGCGCGGGCACGCAGCGCACGCGTGACGTCGCCGAGGACGGTGTCCCGCAGGCGCAACAGCGCGCCATGAGGCGCAAGGTTGACAGGCGCCTCGTCGAGAAGAATGCGCCAGCGCAAGCCGAGCAACTCCAGGTCCCTCTCAAGCGGCGCCCATAGGGTGCCCGCCCAGCCCAGGCTCCGGCGGATTTCCGCGCACAGCTGCGCCGCCGACTCCTCGGGAGCATCTCCTAGCAGCGCAGAGGCGGGAGCCCCCAGAAGCGCCATCTGCCGGTCCCAGCGCCCGCAGAGCGTTTGCCGCAGCTCCCGCACCCGCAGGAGCGCCGCGAGTGCATCGAAGTGCACTGGCATCCGGGGCACTCCCGTCGCCACCCGGCTGCTTCGTAGGAAGCGCTTCCAGGCTGGACGGGGGAGGAGTGCAAGTACGCCGAGGGAACCGCCTGCCGCCACGTGCTCTTGAAGTTCGCCTACGACCCGGAGTTGTTCATCGAGCGGCGAGTCGCCTCCGACATGAGGGGCATGCTGCAAGAGGAGTTCGCGCACGTCCGAGGCCTCCGTGCGCACGCGCTCGACAAGTGACAGGAGTGACTGCCAGGGGGCGGAATCTGCTTCGCCCGACGCCCCGGCGGCCGCCACCGCGAGCTTCCACGCCACCCCCTTGCCAAGGGGCGCCATGGCGCGCGCGCAGCGGGCCGCCACGTCCTCGAGGTCGGCCGCCTCGTCCGCATGGGGCGCGGAGGCCCACAGTTCCGCGCGGAAGTCGCGCTCCTGGCTCGCGATGGACTGCCGCCTCTCCAGCAGGGATACGAAATCTTGGGGCGATAGGATGTCCTGAGGGGCGGGCAGCACACGCGCGAGTTCACCCTCGTGCGCGGCGGACACTTCTCGGTTGGTGCGGTAGAGTTCACGCACTTCCTCGTCCGAGAGCGACAGTGCCGCGCCCAATCGCACGGGCCCGGGCATCCACTGGTGCGTCTCTGCTTCGGCCGCAACCTTGCGTGCAGCCTGTGACGGCGCCCAAGACTGCCCTGCCAACACCACATCGCGGTATTCGTCGGACTGGGCATCCAGGAGCGCAGCGCGCGCCTTCTGCAACTCGGCTACAAGACGTTTTCTGCGCCCCGCGAGGACGTCTGCCTCATTGTCAAGCCGCGCGGCATCGCTTGAGGACAGGCGCTCGGCGATAGCGCCCACTGCGCCCTCCAACTGCTTGCGGCTATCGAGGTCGCTCTCCAACACGCTGACGCACAGAGGGCGCAGCTCCGGCACAACTTGGTCACGCAGTACTTTGAGGGCCTTGGTGGTGTGGCTCGTCACCAGCACGCTCTTGCCCTGGGCAAGCAGGTGGCCCACGAGGTTGGCGATGGTGTGCGTCTTGCCGGTGCCCGGAGGGCCCTGGACGAGCACGCAACCATGTTGCGCGAGGCGCTGCGCAATTTCCTCCTGCTCCGGATTTGCGGGCTTGCTCAGCAGCACTTCTATCGGCGGCTGCATGGAGCCAGCCGCCGATTCGGCGGGGCCTGCGTCTGCGGAGGCGGGGTCGGCGCCCACGGTCCGCAACAACGCAGGCGGCAGTTCCTCGCGCTCATCAAGATCCTCGAGGATGCCCTCCAGGATGCGGGCAAAGCCGAGGCTGCGCGTGCGCAAGAAAAGGACGGGATCGCGGCCCAGTTGAGGCGGCTCCGCGTCCGGCCGGGGTGGGCCGTCCTCACGGAAGTTTGCCTGCGCGGCGAAGTGGGCCACCAGCCGTCGGAGAAAGCCGGAGGTATCGGCGCTGCCCAA
The DNA here is from genome assembly GCF_003668895.1 of Corallococcus sp. AB045. NCBI lineage: Bacteria > Pseudomonadati > Myxococcota > Myxococcia > Myxococcales > Myxococcaceae > Corallococcus > Corallococcus sp. AB045. Next base: position 5,756 of record NZ_RAWN01000025.1, on the reverse strand, counting down.
CGGACCGAAGCCTCCCTGGAGAAGCTCATCGCGGCAGCGTGCCAGCACCCGGCCGTCCACCTCTGGCACGGTGCGGAAGAGCTCGCTGTAGAGGTCCGGAGGCCGGCCGCTCTCGGTGACGGAGAACTCCGGGATGGAGGGGTCAAAGCCGAGTTGCACTCGTTGAAGCAGCACGGGATGGAAAATTCCGCCCTCGGGACGCCGCCAACTCAGCAGGCCATCGCCCACGACGAGTTCGAGGCGCTCGCCCTCACGCTCAAGCCGCCCGTGGAGCTCATACAGCCGCTCGAAGAGACCCATTGCCTCCACCGCGGGCCGCTCGTTGTGCACCCATGCGTCGCGTCGGGACCGCCACTCCGCGAGCGCCGCGACGCGCGCCGCATCGTGCTCGAAGCGCACCAACAACGATTTCCCCTCTGGCCCCAGCTCGTTGCGCGAGGCCCGCGTCTCTATCGCCTTGAAGGGGTCGCGCCACCCGCTCAGCAGCCACTCCTCCAGTACTTCGGGCGGCTCAGGCGGCGGAGTGAGGGAGGGACGGCGGACCCGAAGGATGACCTCTCCGCCTTCGCCGCCTCCAGAGTCGGTGTCGACCCCGGAGGGCTCGACGGGGCGCACGAGGCGCACACTGGGATGCTCCGGGAGGCCGTGGAGCCGCTGGCTCCAAGGCTGTTCGCGCAGCAAGCGCGGCGCGGGGTTGCGGTGCTGATTCAGCGCCTGCAGGAAGCGGAAGACGCGCGCGACACGGTCTCTTGCGGAGCTCAGCTCATCAGGGGAGGACATTCAGGATCGTTCGCGAAGGCCACGTGCAGGCGCCAACGGCGGGCCTGGGCGAAGTCACATTCTGCCCCTGCTGCGCCAGCCCTGACAACACGGCCTCGTCGGAAGCCTTTCGGCCCAGGCCGAAGCGCGTTCAGCACGCATCCACTGGCCGATGTCGCACGCCAGCATGTGCGGGTTTCTTCTAACCGAGGGCCTTCTCCAATACCGCGTGCGCCCGCCCGCAGTGTCGTCATCACGAACCCGGACGGCAACCATCTCACCGTTGTGCACGGAATGGACGAGCGCTTCATCGACCTCGCCAACCCGGCGTTAGCGCGCGGTCCGCGACAGTGCCAGCGGGAGGCGACGTGCTGCCGTCGTTGGGAGGAATTCTGACACGGCGGCGAAGCCATCCGGAATTGGTGCGAGGCCTCCGTCGCCTACTCCCTGCTGGCCTTGAGCACCTGGGCGATGAGGTCCGTGTCCTTCACCCGCTCGTAGCTCAGAGTCTTCCCGGCTTCAGCGCGGTAGCGGTAGACCGTGAAAGGCCCCTTGTCCTCGCTGGCGTGCTTCGGCATGAGCACCGCGAAGCTCTCCGAGCCCACGCCCACCGCGTCGATCTCGTGCTGACTCTGATACTCCACGTCCGCGACCTGCGAGTTGAGGGAGAAGAAGGCCTGCAATGAGGTCGGCGGTCATGGGGTCTTGTTACCGGGGAAGGCGTTCACCACCACCACCACCAGCGGTGAGGGGTCGTCGATGAGGCGCAGCCGGATGTTGTCGGGGGTCGCGTCCAGCGGGACAGCCAGTTCGGCGGGCTCCTGGATCGTCTCCACGTGGTTCGAGCAGGACACACCCGAGCAGGGCACGGCACGTCCCCGGGGCCCCCGCTTGGATGTGGGAGCCCCGAGGCACGGCGGCCTACTTGCGCAGCTTGAACAGCAGCACGTCGGAGCGCCGGGACTGCGGCGTGTACCAGGTGCCGTCCATCTCGAGCGCCTCCTTCAGGTTGCCCGCCACCACGACGCCGTCCGGGGAGGATGCGAGGTGGAGCTCATGCACGGACGTAAGCCCCAGCACGCGGACCCACCGGGACTCCAGCCCGGGACCGAAGGCCGCCAGCGTGGGCCGGGGCCGTTCGCCCTGGTGCCAACCGACGTCGCCCAGCCCGACGAGGTTCCCCGCGCCGGTCTGGGTCGTCACGATGTTCCCGGCCCCGTCCACCACCATGTCCGTGAACCCGGCGTGCGCGAACTGCCGTAAGCCCACGTCCCCACCCGCCGCGGTGAGCATGCCCACGAGCGCATCCCGGGTACCCTCGTATTCCTCCGGCGCGCGGCTGACGTAGCTCTGGCCGGCGAACGACAGGAAGCCGTTGAAGTTCCCCGTGAAGGCGATGCGCTGGTCGGGCAGCACGCCCACGGAGGTCACCTCGCCGAACCATGCGCTCATCACCCGCGCCCAGCCGAAGTCGCCCCCGACGTCATACCGGGCGACGAAGCCTCCGCGCTCCGCGACGATGCCGCCACCGAAGTCGGTGTTGCTGCCCGCCTGGCCGCCCACGATGACGCCCTCGCTGGCGTCCACGGCGACGCTGTTCGCCCGCGTGCCCACCAGGGACGTCCCGGCCAGCACGCGCGACCAGAGGTGCGCACCGTCCCACTGGAGCTTCAGCACGTAGGAGTTCGGGTACTCGTCGTCGTACGGAAACGCCTTGCCCGAGTACACCGGTCCGTTGCCGAAGTCCGTGTAGCCCCAGAACGTGCCTACGAGCACCGCGCTGCCGTGCGCATCCGTGGCCAGGTCGAGCACCTCCATCGGGTTGTCTTGGTAATTCTCCGGGTCGCCCGGGTCACCGAACCAGGCCCGGAAGCCGCGCGTCCAGTCCACCGTGCCGTCAGGCGTGAGCTTCATCACCACCATGCCGGAGCCCTGGGGCAGCGGCCCCTTGCCCAGGTCCGGTGCCCCGTCGTAGGTGCCGGCGACCAGCACGTTGCCCACCGTGGTCACCACCACCTTCTCCAACCGCACCCCCGCCTGCGTAAAGGAGCGCGTCCACGCGACGGCGCCATCCGCCCGGTGCAGGGTGACGGTGTGACCCGACGTGACGGGCGGGGTCCCCGTGCCGAAGAGCCGGGTGACGACCGCGAACCCGCTATCCGGCGCGGGCGCCACGTGACGGGGGGCCTCCGCCTGCGCGCCTCCGTCCTGACGCACCCAGGCCGTGGTCCCCGACAGCTTCGTGCCCCGGTACGAGCAGAACGGGTCACTCTCATACGTGACGACCAACCGGGGCGCGCCCCCGATGATGTGGCGCGCTTCCGCGTCCGTGGAGACGAAGCCCACGCTGTTGGTGCTGTCCGGCAGCAGCGCGAATGCATACGTCCCGGAGGCCGTCACGGTGTTCGTCACGTCCAACTCCACCCACGCATCCCGCGCGACAGCCCCCAGGTCCACCAGCGGCTCGCCCACTGGCGCCGGGCGGTGCTTCCAGTCCGTCGTCGCCCCGTCGAACGTCGACGCCCGGTAGAGCCGGGGCCCGTTGCCCGTGCCGTCAATGGCATACAGGCGCAGCGCCACCCGCTGGATGCGCTCCGGCCGCAACTGGACATCAAAGCGGAGGAAGGCCTCCTCGCGGGGATCCGCGTCCACCCGCAGCGAAGCGTGGTGCTGGAACTTCGAGTCCGGCGCATCCGCCGCGGCGTAGGTGTCGTGCAGCGCGCTGACGGGGACCTCGACGTACTCCGTGCGGGTCAGACACGCGTCCGTCGGGGCCGTCTTCGCCGCGCCCGTCCAGACGACCAGCCGGGGACGCAGCGACGCATCCGCGCTCTCCCGCGAGAAGAACGTCACGCCATCGCTGGAGGTCGGGTACAGCCCAAACGTCACGTCCCCGTTGCCACGCACCAGGTCCGTCACGTCGTAGTCCACCCAGCTCCCCGTCGCGAGCCCCTGCGCGTCCTCCACCGGGCTGCCCGTGCGGGCCGGCCGCGAGCTCCACGTGACGCTGGCCTCGCTCCACGGCAGCCCCGTCAGCGCGTACACGGCCGGGCCGTCATCCGACCCCGAGCTCACGTACAGCCGCAGCACCGCGCGCTGCACGGCCTCCGTCAGCCCCTGCACCGGGAAGCGCAGGTAGGCCTCCTGCATGGGGGCGCTGTCCACCTTGAACGTCGTGGCGCCGCCCTGGGCCGTGCCCGGGCTCTCCGCGTCGACGAACGTGTCGCCGCTCGCGGTGAAGGACACCGGCGCGCCGGAGAGCGTGAGCGGCGCGGGCGGCGGCGGCGGGTTGTTCTCGGCGGACTCCACGGTGAGGACGAGCTGCGGCTTGTACTCGAAGGACTCGCTCGACCCGAACGTGAGGCTGTCCGTGCCCTTCGCGGAGAGGAGGAAGTCGACGCTGTAGTAGCGGCTGGGGATGGACATGCCCGACACGTCGAGATCCACCCATGTCCCGCTCCTCACGGGCCCCTCGCTCGAGGTGAGCAAGGCGTCGCTCCAGTCCGGCCGGGTGTTCCACGTCACGCTTTCGGTCCAGATGTGCACGCCCGGCGAGTCGTGCACGACGACGCCCTGGGCCGCGTTGTTCATCGCGAACAGGCGCAGCCTCGCGGACGTCACCGTCCCGGCAACGGGGAGCTCGGCCCCGGAGAAGCGCAGGTACGTCAGCGCCTCGGGGGTTCGCGAGACCTTCAAGGTGGAGGAAGCGCCGAAGCTCGCGTTCGGGGACGCGGCCTCCACATGCGCGTCCTCCGTGGGCGTCAGGACGACCGTCCGCGTCGTGAGCGCCGCGCGCTCCGTGCTGACGGTCTCCGCCCCGGGCTCACGTGAATCTTCTTCCGCTGGCAGTGGCGCGCCGCACCCACCCAGGGTCGCGAGCGCCATCCCCATTCCCCACAACATCCCTGCGACTGTCATCCGTCTCACGCTCACTCTCCCTCTGGGACCACGAGGGAAGGGCATGAGCAACGGGTGAGCCAGACATTGGGGCCGTGGCCGCTCCTGGAGAGCCTCTGAAGGATTTCCAAGCTCGCCGTCTTATTCCTATCGAATGGGGAGCTGAACGACGTCACAGCGTCCCTGCTCATGCCGTAGCGGGGCCAGGACAGTTGCCCTGGAAACACTTCGTTGAGGGGGGACCACACAGATGTCCAAGAAACTCACCGTGGCGTTCTTGCTGCTGCTCTCCGGTTGTTCGACCACCGCGACCATCTCCCGCGTGGATGGAGGAACCTACGCCGCCAAGATTGTCCGCAGCGATCAGGACTCCCTCTTCGTGAAGACGTCCTCGAAGGGAAGTGAAATCGCCATTCCCAGGTCGAACGTCTCGGATATCGACCACCCTGGAAATGGCATGGCTGTGTTTGGCGCGCTGCTGACTGCCTATGGTGGGCTGAACGTCGCGGCGGGCGCCAGCACGTGCGGCGAGGTCGGCGGCGCCTACTGTGTCGGCACCTTCCTCCCCGCCGCCGTGGGCATCCCGATCCTCATCTGGGGCCTGACCACCTGGACCAACTCCACCGACGCGGCGCAGGGCGGCTCCACGGCCGCCCACACCGGTGCCGTGCCGTCCCCGCCTTCCGCCTCTGCGTTCGACTTCCGCGGGAGCGCGCCGGGCTCCGCCCAACGCCGCTGAGCATCCGCGCATGGACTGCCGTTGAAGGGAGGGCCCTCTCCTCAGGCCCTCCCGTCACCGGTCTGCAAGAACGAACTCAGCTCACAGCATGCAGGAGACCGCGTTGTAGGTCAGGATGACCAGACCGGCGTTGCCTGCTCCGGAGGAGGCGGCACCGGCCGCGGCCGGCAGGGTCGTGGCGGTCGACCAGGTATTGGCACCAAGACTGCTGCCGTCGCCGGTGCCCCCATTGCCGCCCGCGCTGCCACCCGCGCTGCCGCTGACGCCACCGCCGCCGCCATAGCCACCCCCACCGCCTGCGATCACGTTGGTGGCGATGCCGCCGTTGAGGCCAACCCCACCACGGGCATAGGGGCTGTTA